>CALGPR010000392.1 GCA_937960425.1 uncultured Lentisphaeria bacterium | reverse complement strand
ATACAAGATGACCAGAAATATCCTTCTCGTCGGAGTTGGCGGACAAGGCATTCTGCTTGCCGCAAAAATCACCGCCGCTGCCGCCGAAATTGCCGGATATGACGTGACTACCCATGAAATTCACGGCATGGCACAACGCGGGGGTTCTGTTACCGCCCAAATCCGCTTCGGCGAAAAAGTACACAGCCCGCTCATTATCGAAGGAGAAGCCGATGTTCTCGGCGCACTTGAAGCAATTGAAGCACTGCGGTATGCACACTATCTGCGGGAAAACGCTCTTGCCGCAGTTTCCACCCAACAAATTATTCCGGTAACCGTTTCCAGTGGCAAGGCAGTCTATCCGTCTGATGTTCAATCCCGCCTTGAAGCGGTTTTTGCCAACCTGAAATATCTCGACTGCCAGGGAATCGCGGAACAACTCGGAAACGGAAAACTTGCGAATACCATTCTGCTCGGCGCACTTTCCAACGGCTTGTCTCTCCCGGTAAAAGCATGGGAGCAAGCGATTGCCAGATGTGTCAAGCCTCAATTTGTCGATGCGAACCTCCAAGCATTCCATGCAGGAAGAGAGTTGTAGTTATGTCAGACATACATTATTTCAATGAAAAAGCTGAAACGATGAGCCGCAGCGCATTGGATGCGCGTCAGGATGTTTTTTTGCGTCGCATTGTCCGTTACACAATGGAGCGGAATCACTACTTTCGCCAACGCTTTGAAGAAGCAGGGATCAACCTGGAAACTTTTTCCGGCATGGCAGATCTGGCCAAGCTCCCTCTAATGAGCAAAGAAGACTTCCGTTCCCAATTTCCATTGGGGATGAGCTGCGTTCCAGAAAATCAGCTTGCTGAAATGCATATGTCCAGCGGCTCAACCGGAACTCCTGTCGTCATGCCGTATACCGATGACGACCTCGAACAATGGGCAGAATGTATGGCCCGATGCTATATCATGGCTGGCGGGAAAACCGGAGATGTCACCCAGATTACCCCGGGTCTCGGTCTTTTTAACGGGGGCTTCGGATGCTATCATGGTGCTCGCAAAGCCGGAATGTTCATCCTGCCCTGCGGCCCCGGAAATACCCAGCGACAGGTCACATTAGCCAAGGCATTCCATACCCGCGTACTTACCGGAGTTGTATCCTATGCCGTACGCATCATGGAAGTAATGGAGGAAATGAAAACTTCGCTGCCGGAGCTCGAAATCGGTATCTTTGGAGCGGAGACATTTTCTCCTCAAATGAAAGAACACATCCAGAGCGGCCTCGGCATTGAAGCTTTTGACATTTATGGAATGACCGAAACCGGAGGCATCGGCACTCTGGGAATGGACTGTCCCGGGCACAACGGAATCCATTTATGGGAAGACCAGTATATTGCAGAAATTATCGATCCGGAAACAGGCCGTCAACTGCCGGATGGAGAACTTGGCGAACTGGTCATCACTTCACTTACCCGACAGGCGCTGCCGGTAATTCGCTTCCGAACCAAAGACCTGACCCGCATTCTCTCCCGTGATATCTGCCCGGCCTGTGGGCGAACCCACCTGCGACTGGAAACCATCTCCGGCCGCAGCGATGATATGCTCATCATCAAAGGAGTTAATTTCTTTCCGAAACAGGTCGAACAATCTCTTTTGAAAATTCCGGGCGTGCACCCGAATTACCAACTGATTATCGAAGAAGTCAACGGCGTAAGAAACCTCCGCGTCAATGTTGAAGCAGAACCCGGAGTAACTGGTTTTACCGTTGCCAAGCAGCTCAAGGAAGACTTGGGTTTTGCTCCCGATGGTGATGTTTTCGCCCCCGGCACCCTCCCCAGACAGGAAGGAAAAGCCAAACGCGTCTTCTTCAAAAATGACAAACAATAAAATCCAGGATATAAGATCATGCAATTGATTACTGATGAAATGACCGGCTATGTTGCCAACTCCTCCATGATTCGTAAAATGTTTGAGGCGGGAATTGAGCTTCAGAAAAAATACGGAGCAGACAATGTCTACGACTTCAGCCTCGGCAATCCGGATCTGCCACCACCACCGGCTGTCAAAAAAACCATGCTTCAAATCGCTGAAACCATGGATCAGCCGTTTGCCCTTGGTTATATGCCCAACGCGGGCTATCCAGCCGCTCGTGAAGCGCTTGCCCGTAAACTTTCTCAGGAACAGGGGCTTACCATACCGGCATCCAACGTCATTGTCACCTGTGGCGCTGCCGGTGCAATCAATGTTTTTTTCCGGGCAACACTATCAAAGGATGATGAAGTAATTACTCCCTGCCCATATTTTGTCGAATACGATTTTTACGTCGGAAACTTTGGTGGAAAACTCCTCCGTGTCCAATCCGATCCGGATACGTTTGCCCTTGACCTGGCAGCAATTGAGCAAGCAATCAACTCGAAAACTCGCGCAATGATTGTGAACACCCCGAATAACCCGACCGGGCAGATTTACAGCCGGGAATCCATGAAAAAACTTGCTGAAATTCTTCGCCGTAAATCTGCGGAGTACGGGCATCCAATCTTTCTTGTCTCTGACGAACCCTATCGTTTTTTGAACTTCGACAACGTCGATATTCCATCCGTTTTTGAACTTTATGAGTACAGCGTCATTGTGGGGTCTTTCTCAAAGAGCCTTTCGCTCGCCGGAGAACGCGCCGGATATCTGGCGGTCAACCCTGCTATGCCCGATTGCAGCACCCTTCTTTCAGCCTGTACAATCACCAATCGCATTCTCGGGTACGTCAATGCACCGGCAATTGCCCAGAAAATTCTGATTGATTGCATTGACAGCCAGGTAGACCTGGACATCTATCGTCGCCGCCGCGACCTGATGGCAGATGTTCTGGATTATGCCGGAATTGACTATGCAATGCCTCGTGGAGCATTTTACTTCTTCCCCAAGAGCCCGGTTGCTGACGAAATGCAACTGGTCAATGCGCTTTTTGAGGAACGCATTCTGGTTGTTCCCGGCAGTGGGTTCGGCATGAGCGGCTATGTGCGTATGGCATTTTGCGTCACAGAATCATCAATTACCGGCAGCAAAGAAGGCTTTAAACGTGCCGTCGACCGTGTCAAAGCCGGACTTCAGAACAAATAAGAGGTGACGCAGTGAAAGAGCTTCTTTCCGGAAATGAGAGTATCGCCCGGGGAGCATGGGAAGCCGGAATCAGCTGTGCTTTTGGTTATCCCGGCACGCCGTCAACGGAAATTCTCGAAACTCTGGTAAAATACCCCGATGTTTATTGTGAATGGTCGCCGAATGAAAAGGTTGCCCTGGAAGCTGCTGCTGGAGCAGCCATTGCTGGAGCGCGCTCCATGGTTACGATGAAACATGTCGGGCTTAATGTCGCTGCCGACCCGATGATGACGCTCTCTTACATTGGCGTTGTCGGGGGTATGGTCATCGTCGTCTGCGATGACCCCGGGCAACACTCCTCGCAAACGGAACAAGATACACGCCATTACGCCAGATTGGCAAAAATTCCGATCCTGGAACCCGGCTCAGCAGTTGAAGCACGGGAATATATGCTCGAAGCTTTTGATTTGTCAGAACGTTACCGGGTTCCCGTAATCGTCCGCAGCACCACCTGTGTCAGCCATTCGCGCATGCTGGTGTCTGTCGAAGAACGCAGAGCTGCAAATCCGGTAAAATTTGTCAAAAATGATCCGCAGTTTGTTCCGCTTCCTCTCTGGGGGCGCACACTTCGCCGCGGCATTGAAAAACGCATGGAACAACAAAGTCTTGAAGCATCCGTTTCAAAACTGAACACCTGCATTTCCGGCGGAAATGATCTGGGCATTATCTCCTGCGGGGTTGCCGCAAACCATGCCCGCGACATTTTTCCAGAAGCTTCATTTCTAAAACTTGGCTGGTCCTGGCCATTCCCGGATAAGCTCATTCAGGAATTTTCCAGTAAAGTCCATAAAGTACTGGTTCTCGAAGAAGGTGATCCGATTCTTGAAGAACATGTTAAATCTCTCGGAATTTCCTGCCGAGGCAAAGATATTGTCCCTCGCTGTGGAGAATTGACTCCAACTCGCATTAAAGAAGTCCGCGCCCGCCTTGAAGGAATGGACGAAAACCGGGTAAACACTCTGATTCCTCAACCGGTCGCCCAAGCGGCAGATCTCCCCAGCCGGCCGCCAATCCTCTGCGCTGGATGCCCGCATCGGGGACTCTTTTTTGCCTTGACCAAATATGATGTCGTTGTCTGCGGCGACATTGGCTGTTACAGTCTTGGTGTCTTCCCGCCGCTGAACCGTACGGATGTGCTATTGTGCATGGGAGGAGGTTTTACACTCGCTCATGGGATGCAAAAGGCTGGAGAGCCTCGGAAAATTGTCGGCATCGTCGGAGATTCAACGTTTTACCACTCCGGTATTACCGGCCTCCTGGATATTGTTTACAACCGCGGAACTTCAACGTTAATCGTTGTTGATAACCGAACAACAGCAATGACCGGCCATCAGGATCATCCCGGCACAGGAAAAACGTTAATGGGAGACTCCACTGTTGCCGCTTCTATTGAAGCGATTGCCAAGGCTTGCGGAATTGAACGGGTTCGTGTCATCAACCCTTACGATACGAAAGAATCTGTCCGAGTCATCGGGGAAGAACTGGAAACAAACGCTCCGTCTCTGATTATTTCCCGTGCGCCCTGTATACTCAACCTTACGGAAGCTCCTTCTGCTCCTTTTGCCATTGATCAGGACAAATGCCGGAATTGTCGCGCCTGCTTGAAGCTCGGCTGTCCGGCAATTGAATCTGCCGGCAACGCAAAGCCATCGATTCGCGCCAGCGCCTGCCCCGGATGCGGGTTGTGTATCAACCAATGCAAATTTGGAGCAATTAAAAAAATAGAAAAAGGGAACCATTTATGACAATTCGTCATTATCTGTCAAAATTTTTATTGTTCCTGGCGTTATTTTCGCCCTTTACCATATATTGTACGGATCTTTTTAATTTACCTGTTGCATTTGATACGCCATTCTGGAGCGAAGTTCTGCACAAAAAGTCTCAGCAGAGCGGGAACATTCAAACGATTGATGACAGGAATGTTCTTGTTCTTGCACCGGGAACAATATACAGCACTGAGGAATTTCCGGTGTGTGGAGATACTCTTTCGGTAACGGCCCGACTCCGTTCGGATGAAATTGTTCCGGCAGGGCCATGGAAAATGGGCGGTATTCAGGTTTTCTACTTTAAAGATGGGAAAGAAATCGGACATTCTGATGTGTATCTGGGCCAAAAGGAAATAAAAGACTGGAAAACATTCTCGCTGGAAACACCATTATCCCGCGGTGCCGATACTTTTTCAATCCAGATTTTTAATCTGGGGAAAAACGGTTCCCTTTATCTCGATGAAATTTCCTGGACAATTGAAACTGATGGAAGCCCGGCAAACGGCGATCCGGAATTTAATGCCATGTTCGGACTTGATCATTATTTTCCTGCTCGGGACAATGATCGGGACTGGGATAATGACCTCTGGAAATCCCCCGAAGGCAAGGCAGAAATCAGGACAAACTGTTCTCCCAACAGTGGAAATACCCTTGTTCTAACCGGGCCATCAGCAGTCAGTACTGCCAAAATCCCTTATAATGGGGAAGAAATAAAAATCGGCTTCTGGTTCCGGCAGGACGCAATCACGACCGGACGGAATCCGTGGATGAATGCCGGCGTGCAACTGGTTTATTACAATGCGCAGGGGGAAGCAATCGGACATGAGGATCTGACCCCGCTGGTGCCCGGGTCTTCGCCGTGGAAATGGTATCAGAAAACCCTTAACGCAGGCGCATTAAACCGCTCAATCGCTTTTATTGGACTGGTCATGCGCATCTTTGAAGGGGCATCCGGAACGGCATACTTTGACGGCGTCCGCATTGTAAAATCGTCTGTTGAAGATCGGATTCCCTACGAAGAAGCCGCCGGAACGATTACCATCAATGCAGCAAAACAGGACGATCAGCCGATTGCGCCAATCTGGAATGGAGCGGATCTATCTTACGCGACACAACTTGGAGAGCCTCGAGTGCAGAATGCACTGCGGGAATTAAAACGTATTGGACTCAAACATCTCCGGCTGCGGGAATTTCTCCAAGGTTGCCATCTTGTCACCGGGCGCAATCCCGACGGCTCCTATGCCATGGATTATACAATTGTTGACCGACTGATGGATATGGTCATTTATGAATACGGCTTTATACCGACCCTTACGATCGAAACGACTCCGGATCTGCTTGCCGTTGCGCCGGATGCTGATTTCTGCAATCGCAATATGCCTGAAGACCCTGCCGAATGGGGAAAAATAGTTGAAGCACTGCTCAACCACTGGGTTGAACGGTATGGGAAAGAAGAAGTGGAAACCTGGCGCTTTGAGTGCTGGAATGAACCGGCAGCAACAGACTTCTTCAAAGGAACCCGCCAGGAATTCGTCTCCCTTCACCAGGCATTCCTGCAAAGCATCAAACGGGTAGAAGACAAACAGGGAGTTAAACTTCTGGCAGGCACTCAAAGCGGAATCACGCTCTCCAACTTTTTCCCTGCTATCTTCGATGCTGCACGGCAGGCGGGAAATATTGATGAAATTGATTTTATCAGCATGCACATTTACGGTGGATATGTCAACTCTTTCTCGCAATTTGAAAGTACCTATAAGACCTATCGCAATACCTTTATGGAACCTTATCCGGAGCTGGCGGAAAAACCACTATTGATCACAGAATACAACGGCGACACAATGAGCAATGTCAATTGTGACGACACGACTGGCTGCGCCTTCAACATCAAAGCAACCCGTGTCTCTCTCGATTACCGTGTTGCACAGCTTTACTACTTCAGCGTCATTGACTTTTTGTATGGTACCGACACGCGGGAATATGTGGGAGGACTCGGACTCTTTGCCCGTGGCGGACAGCCCAAGGCAGCAGTAAACAGTATTGTCCTGTTGAACAAACTCACCGGAGGGAAACGATTGGAAGTTACCCGTTCCAATGACCCGTACGACGCAATTGCAGTCCGCTTTAACGATGGCCGTATTGGTATCGTTTACACCTGTTTTGCAGAAGGGAACCTCCGAAGTAAAGCTTCCGGAAAACTTACCGTAACTGTTTCGGGTATTGAAGAAAACATCAAAAATATCCGTCACCAGTTCTGCGACTCGAAAAACGGAAATCCCATGGCCGTCTGTGAGCAATTTGGCCCGGCGGCACCGGAAGAATTTCCAGAACGTTTGAAGTTAGGCGAAAGCACTGTCGAAGATTGGATTGTCCAAGACGGTAACTTAACTGTTACACTCAATGTAGAATTGAATAGTGCCGGCTATTTGGAGTTGTTTTTTTAGCAAAATCTTCCCTGACGGAAACAGTTAAGAAACTGTTTCCGTCTCCTCAATCATTTTTCTTCTTCAGAAAGAAAGTAAAAAATGGTTGTTCACAAAAGTGGAAAAAGAAAATCTTGACTCTTCTTTTTCCCTTCAACTTTCATGAAATTGTTTGTTAAAATCTTCAGGAATCATTTAACGATGACGACAAAACCTTGTCACCTCTGTCCCCGCCACTGTGGAGTGCTTCGTCCCCAATCCACTGTCGACATATCTTCATTGCCGGGAATCTGTTCCAGTCCCCGCAATCCGGTAATTGCCCGTGCGGGTCTGCATTACTGGGAAGAACCGATGATCAGTGGCACCCGCGGCTCAGGAACCGTCTTTTTTTCCGGTTGCAATTTGCATTGTGTCTATTGCCAGAATTACAACATCAGCACTCTGCACCAGGGAAAAGAAGTTTCCGTAGCGCGATTGAAGGAAATTTACCAGGAGCTGATTGCCGCCGGAGCGCATAATATCAATCTAGTTACGCCAACCCATTATCTTGATGCCATTGTAGAAAGCCTTGATACCCCTCTTCCCGTCCCCGTTGTTTACAACTCCAATGGCTACGAATCTGTAGAGTCGTTACGCAAGCTGGAAGGAAAAGTGCAAATTTACCTGCCTGATCTCAAATATGCTGATGACGAACTCGGGAAACGCTATAGTGCAGTCAGCGGATATTTTGCGGCAGCGACAGCAGCGATTGAGGAAATGGTACGCCAAACCGGTCCTTTCCAGATTGATCAGGAAGGAATCATGCAGTCGGGGGTAATTATCCGCCATCTGATTTTACCGGGGCACCTCAAAAACACTTATCACGTCATTCGTTATGTAGCCGAACACTTCCAGCCCGGTGAAGTCTTCTTCAGCCTGATGAGCCAATATCTGCCATGCGGCAAAGTCTCAGATACTCAGTTCCCAGAAATCAACCGGAAACTTTCCCGTTCAGAATACCTGCGAGCCGAAAAATGGCTTCTGGATTCAGGAATTGAAGATGGCTTTTTGCAGGATCGCAACTCCGCAAGCAATGATTTTATTCCGGATTTTAACGGATTCGGGGTATAATCTTTGCAGGGAAAATATAAAGCTCTCCATCGAAGCCGCTGAACGCAATACAACCGAGAGAGATAATCTTTACAGGAAAAACATAAAGTCAGCACTTATGCTGCCTGCCTTACGAAATCAAAGAAAACTTTTCAGAGAATAAAAATTGTCGATCTCCAGAGCCCACAGGCCAGCTGCATTCTCACTGGCAATTGAATCGGCCCAACCAACAGAGGCAATTTCGAAAGCGGATCACTTTTCAAAGTTTCACCCGTCCAGACAATGCAGCACTGATCGTTGCACCATCAGCATAACCGATGTCAGCACCGGCAGGAAGCCCCTGGGCAAGCTGGCTAATTGTTCCAGCTTTTCCCGTGCACAGCTCAGCAAGATAAATTGCAGTAGCCCGTCCTTCAACATCAGAATTCAGCGCCAGGATCAACTCCTTCACCTCCTGTGTTTCCAGACGTGTCAACAACCGATCAACCGATAACTCTTCGGCAGACCGCTGCTCCAGTGGAGACAACTTCCCCCCCAATACATGATATACCCCCCGATAACTACCGGATTTCTCTATAGAGAAAATCTGGGAAAAATCTTCGACAACGCAAATCTGCGTACCATCACGATGGGGATCAGAACAAATCGGGCACAGTTCTCCTTTTTCGGAAAGATTACCACAACACGGACAACGGGTTACCGCATCAGCCAAAACAGCGATGTGTTCCCCTAAATATTGTAATTTTTCCGGCCGCCACTTCAAAAGCGCCAATGCAGTACGTTCCGCACTTCTGCGCCCGATGCCGGGCAGCCCTTTCAGCGCCTCGATCAGCTCTTCGAGGACTTGCGGATAAGCGCTACCCATCGAAATTCCCCTTAAAAAAGCCCGGGAATATCCAGCCCGCCCGTCAGCTCATTCATCTTTTCCTGAGCCCCCGCCTTGGCGTTGTCCAAAGCAGTATTAACCGCGGTCAAGACCATATCGTGCAACATGATGACATTTCCGGCAAGTTCCGGAGCAATCACCAACTTTTTAACGGTCAAATCGCCACTGACTGTTACCTGAACACGACCGCCGCCCGCGCTGGCAGTATATTCCGCATTGGCAATTTCCGCCTTAATTTTAGGCATATTGGATTGAATTTCTTTGGCTTTTTTCATCAAGCCTGCCATTTGAGCGAGATTTCCAAACATTCTATTTCTCCTTATGGATTTTTTCCGATAAAATTTCAACCGTGAATATCGACAATCTGACCTCCAAAGAGATCCAGCGTCTCGGCGATTGCCGGCCGTTCACGCATCATTCGCACTTCCTCCGCATCCCCGATCAGGCTGCGGGACCAATCGTCCGTAGATATTTCTTCTTCCGGCAAAGAAGCTGCTTCCTGCTCTGAAATAGCTTCTTCTCCGAAAAGCCCTGCTTCATCAAAACTTTCAGACTGAGGAGCTTTTTCCGTCTCTCCGGACAACGCCTCCAACAATTGCGTATTCTCTCCAGAATCAACACCTTTCGAGGTACCTTCCGTTACAGCAATACTGCCATTTACTGTTCTTTGTTCCGGCAACGGTTCCTTTGGAGCTTGATCACAATAAGTGATCCGCCCTGGCGTAAAAGGAGGTTCTTCCTCCGGTGTCACAACAACTTCCGGTAATTTTCCCACCACTGCGGGCAGAGGCTCTTCGTCCGAAGCACTTCCGGTGTCCTTTGGATCCGCCTTCTGCAAATGGTCTTCCGTAACAGGCTGTAACGCATTCTCCTCAGCAGTCTTATCAAAGCGAATTACCAAATTGCTTGCCCAATCGCCAGTTACAGTTTGCCACAATGCCTGGATATCGTGCATAACAGCCTGCAATTTTCCAGCGCTGACTGGGTCGCAAACGACCGAAACTTCCACAATTCTGGAAGTTCCGGATATAATATCCGCTGACTTGAGCAATTTTGCAAATTCAACCAATTCGGATTTTTCCAGCACTGACAAAAAATCAGCGTAAACACCCGGTGCGTTATAGGAAGATTCAGGAGGCACTTCCCTTACTGGCAATTTTCCAGTCTCCGATAGAATGGTTTGATTACCTTGCTCCGGGGTTGCTCCAACGGTATTCGCTCTGTTCGCTGCAGGTAGTGGAGTACTTATGGGAGGGACGTTGGCGCAAGGAACCTGTTCCAACGCCGGAGCCCGGCTCAAAAATTCCACTTCTCCAGCCGAACGAAGCTGATTCAAACGCCCTAAAATATCATCAATCTGAACAGCATGCGCATCGCGCATCGCCTTAAGGAATATACTTTCCAGAAAAATTTCTTTATTCAACGCGTCATGTAAAATCCGTCCCACCGGAGCAAGATGTTCCAGCAAAATCCGAACGACTCGCGGATTTTTTCCTTTGCCAAGCATCCTGTACCGGGCAATCGTTTCTTCATCTGCCTCAAGAATTTCCTGCGGATTCGCCAGCAAAAAACACATTTCAACCCCACGCAGAATCTGAAGCACATCCTCAAAAAGTGCTTCCAGATTCCTGCCTCGCCCGGCAAGTCTGTGGACAGCACGCACTGTGCCAGCGCTATCATCGACAAGCATCGCATTCAAAAGTTCATCCAACTCAGCGGCCGCAGAAAGACCAAACAGAGAAAGAATCTGTTTTTCATCAATCTCCGCATCATCGTCCCCTCCAAAAAAGGCAATCATCTGATCCAGCAGTGACTGAGCATCCCGCATCCCGCCTTCTGCGGCACGGGCAATCGCCTCTAATGCGCCATGCGAAACACGAACGCCCTCTGCCTGTGCAATTTTTTCCAACCGCGCCAAAATCAGCTTCGTTGAAATCGGCTGCAAATCAAAGCGCTGGCACCGCGATACAATGGTTGGAAGAACCATATGCGCTTCCGTGGTTGCAAAAATAAATTTGACATGCGCCGGAGGTTCTTCCACGGTCTTAAGCAAAGCGTTCCAAGCAGCCTTGCTCAACATATGAACTTCGTCAATAATATAGATTTTATAGCGCCCAGCCACCGGCATGTGCATGACTTCTTCGGCAAGATCCCGCATGTTTTCCACCGAGTTGCGGCTGGCAGCATCTACTTCAATCACATCAATACTGTTGTCGTTGGCAATGGCAACGCAGGAAGAACATTCACAACATGGCTCGCCATCAACAGGATGTTCACAGTTAAGAGCTTTTGCAAAAATACGTGCGGTTGTGGTTTTTCCGACCCCCCGGGGCCCGACAAATAAATAGGCATGAGCAGTACGTTCCCGCTTGATTGCGTTTCTCAAAGTGCGGATAACATATTCCTGACCGACAACGTCAGCAAATTTCTGAGGTCGCCACTTGCGGGCGATTACCTGATATTCACTCATGTCCTTGTTTCCCGGTTATTCCTGTCTGCAATTTTCTGCATCTCAAGACAACTTATGATAAATGCAACTCTCCAAACGCATCCCCCAAACTCCCGAGGTTCTCCCCGGGACGCAGATTTTTCTGCCGGCGCGGCAAATATGCCTCCTTCGCGCCGTCAAGGATTTGGTGCTGCAAATCAAAAATCTGCCGCAACCCGCTCTCCGCCAAGTCCAAAAGCTGATTCAACTGGGATCTTGAAAAGGGATTTTTTTCGGCAGTACCTTGAATTTCCACAAATTTCCCGGACTCCGTCATGACGACATTCATATCGACTTCTGCCCGGGAATCCTCCTCATAGCACAGATCAAGCACCGGTTCGCCATCAACAATCCCAACGCTGACCGCTGCTACCAGCTCACGCATCGGAGAGCCGGTAAAATTGTGCTTGGCAAAAGACGTCCGCATCGCCAAAGCCAACGCCAATGACGCACCACTGATGGAAGCACAACGCGTCCCACCATCGGCATCAATGACATCACAATCCAAATAAATTGTATTGTTTCCCAGGCAATTCAAATCGACAACAGACCGCAAACTGCGGCCGATCAGACGTTGAATCTCCAACGTCCGTCCAGTTTGTTTTCCGTTGGCTGCCTCCCGTTTGGTACGATCATGAGTTGCAGCGGGAAGCATTCCGTATTCACAGGTTAACCAGCCGCCAGCCACACGCTGTGCCTTCATCCACGGAGGAACCTTATTTTCATTAGTAACTGCAGCCAAAACGTGCGTCCCGCCGCATTCAATCATCACTGAAGCAAGTGGATGAGCCAAATAATCTCGTTTCAATCTCATTCTGCGAAGTTCATCCGCAGCACGTCCGTCAACACGTTTCATATTCGCACCTGTGATTCTCGCCGGAAAAACTGCCCCGGCACAAACAAAAAAGTCGCCGAATCAGATAACCTGCAGCACCTGCATTGTTGCGTAGAGCTGCTTGGTTCCCCACCTGACTCGGTTGGCACAATAACAGCGCACAGGGTCCGATCCGACGACAAAAAAATGCTCATTAATCGATAGGATTATTATAACATGCGTTGCTGAAATATTCAAGCAACAGACTCAATTCCCGACGAAGATTTTTCCGTTCCACAATTCGATCCACCAATCCCTTTTCCTGCAGAAATTCCGCAGTCTGAAACCCTTCCGGTAACTTTGAATTGGTTGTTTCCTGAATCACACGGGGGCCGGCAAAACCAATCATTGCGGCCGGCTCTGCAAGGATCACATCCCCAAGCGAAGCAAAAGATGCGGTCACGCCACCATATGTCGGGTTTGTTAGAATTACAATGCAAGGCAACTTTGCCTGTTTATGGCGCTCAAGCGCTCCGCAGGTCTTGGCCATCTGCATCAGACTGATGATTCCTTCCTGCATACGGGCACCACCCGAAGCAGTAACCAGAACAACCGGCAGACGTTGCGCTGTGGCAAATTCAATCAGGCGGGTAATTTTTTCCCCAACAACTGACCCCATACTTGCACCCATGAAACGGAAATCCATAACAGCAATTGCATACTTCCGTTTATCCAACGTCGCACAACCGCAAACGACCGCTTCTTTCAGACCGGTTTTGTTTTCGCTTTCATTCAGGCGAGTTTCATAGGATTTCAAATCAACAAATTTCAGAAAATCCCCTGAATGCATTTCTGCATCGGACTCCTGAAAACTCCCGTCATCTGAGAGCATTTGGATGCGTTGCTGCGCCGTCAACGGAAAATGATACGCACAGTACTGACAAACGCTGAGGTTCTCCACAAGCTGATCCCGATACAAAGTGCGCCCACATTGTTTACACTTCAGCCAGGCACCGTCGGGAATTTCCATCGTCCGGTTCCCGGGACGTAAAGTCGTATACGTTCTGGAACTACCAAAAATTGCCATATAATCTTCACTCCCAAGTGGATATCCTCTATCCTCTCAAATGTATTCTGTCTTTATCTAGGGAAATTAATACCTTCCCCGGAGCAGAACCCCCTTCCACAGATCCGGCAATCTTACAATAACAAGCAACCGGAACTTGCAGACGGGCAATTACAAATATAGCCGCATTATCACTTTTTTACAAATCACTTGGCCGGGAATTCTCATTTTTTTCCTGAGCGGCAAGGTATTCCTGCGTCTCCCTCCATGCCTGCTGGGCCCGCTCCATCATTACCGGCTCATAATCGTGCCGGCCGAGATTCAACCAACGGCGATGAAGCCACATCCATTGCGTAATATCCTGGCGGATTAATTTCTCCAATTCCCAGGTAAAGAGCTGGGTAACAATGCGGATATCTTTCTCTGGGTCATCCGTCGGCTGGTAACGAATTAATTTGCCAAACACCATTTCAAACTCAAAATTCTTTCCATAGCGACGAGTCACAGTCATCGCCATCGGTACCCCAGTTTTTAAATGAAGTTTAGCAACAGAAGTATGAGTCCGTGCAGGCTGGCCGAAAAATAAAGTCTCCACCCCTTCTCCCGTCGCAGCGTGCTGATCAACCAGTACGGCAACCATTTGGTTGCGTTTTAACGCTCTCAATAAGTCACGAATCCCGCCTTCTTTTTCAACAAGGGTATGCATCGGACTGCGGCGATGCTTCAAAACCAGTTCTCCAATTTTGGGGTTGCTGAATGGACGCATAATGGAAGTCAGCGGCGTTCTACAATAGTTAGCAATTGCCGGCCCGGCAAACTCCCAGTTTCCATAGTGCGCCGTCAGAAAAATAAAGGAACGGTTCGGCTCTTCCTCTTCTATCCAGCGCACCGCTTCAGCATCTCCCGTCAATCGGAAACGCGAAGGATCATAACACTTGGACATCTGGATAATTTCCACAAACAACATCCCCATTTTGCAATACACTTCATGGGCAGTTTTGCGTGCATCCTGCAAGGTTGATACCACTCCGGCGTGAAGGAGGTGGCTGATGGTACGCCTCCGATGCTTCCAGTCAAAATAATAAGCGACTCCAAAACAGAATCGTCCTACTCGATAGGCAGCAGCAAGCGGAAGCAATAAAAA
>CALGPR010000391.1 GCA_937960425.1 uncultured Lentisphaeria bacterium | reverse complement strand
ATTGTTAAGAGTGAAGTTTTTTTTATGATACACGAACTCTGATTCAGTAGATTTTTTGAAGTCTTGTTTCTTACTTTATGTGCTTGTCTGAGAAGAGTTCAAATATTGTTGTGGATAAGAGGTATATTTTACGTTTTTTTGAGCCTTCCGATTTGTAAACAGCGTAAATTTGATGTATCTATTATCAACCAGAGAAAAAAGAAGTTACTAAAAAATCACCAATTTACCCATAAGCGAAGAGGAATACCCTTGAATCAGTATCAGATTTTGAATGTTGGGTCACTGAATCTTGATTACATTTATACGTTAGAACACGAATTGAAGCGTGGTGAAACGCAGAAAGCGCTTTCGCGAAAGGTTTTTGCTGGAGGAAAAGGCTTAAATCAATCGATAGCAATGGCTCGTGCCGGCTTGAAGGTTGTGCATGTCGGGAAAACCGGGACAGATGGTAATCTGTTGCGCCGGACCCTGGAGCATGCAGGAGTGGATACTCGCTATATTATGCATGGTGATGGCCCGAGCGGACATGCCGTCATTCAGGTGGATAACGCAACTGGTTCCAATTCCATCATCCTTTACCCGGGGACCAATCATCAGCTTTCCAAATCGATAGTTTCCCATATTTTTAGTGAATTTCCTGCCGGGACCCTTCTGGTACTGCAAAATGAAACCAATGATGTTCCTTACATCATGCAGTGTGCAAAGCAGTGTGGCTTCCGGATTGCCATCAATCCTTCTCCCTGCACAGAAGAGGTAAAAAATTATCCACTGGAGCTGGCGGAGTTTCTTTTTCTCAACGAAATTGAAGCAGAACAACTCACCGGAGAAAGTGCTCCAGACCAGGCGGCAAATCAGTTGTGCCGTCGTTATCCCAATACAACTTTACTTCTGACGCTCGGGAGCCGAGGGGCTCTTTACGCCAAAGGGGAAATGCGTTTTTATCAGAAGGCTATCCCAGCAAAAGTGGTAGACACGACAGGAGCTGGTGATACATTTAACAGTTATTTTCTTGCTTCAGTCTTATCCGGAATGTCTGTTGAAGATGCGATGATGCGAGCTGCCCGGGCGGCGGCAATTACTGTCAGCCGGCATGGTTCAGCTGACGCCATTCCGACTACTGATGAAGTGGACTTCTGAAAAAAGGCAAAACTGCGGATTTTTCAGTGTGTTGGAGCTGATAGTTTAAGTGTTTGTGTAAATTAGTATTACAGCCATTTTTTCCAGCGGAACAAGCCCAGCATGATTATGGCGGATAAAATACAAAATCCCCAGATGGCGAAATAGCCATAGTGCCATTTGAGTTCCGGAATATTTTCAAAGTTCATTCCATAAATTCCCACGATGAAAGTCAACGGAATGAAAATTGTGGCAATTACTGTTAAAATCCGCATTACATCGTTCATTTTCTGGCTGAGCATTGCCAGATGCAGTTCGAGAACCCCAGAAAGATTTTCCCGGTAAGAATCGATAGTTTCTGTAACATTCAAGAGATGGTCGCGTAAATCGTTTAGGTAGGGCTGGGTGGAACCATCCCAGAATTCGTCGCCGTTGCGCAAAAGAGAATCTAAAATTTCTCGCAAAGGGGCAATGGAACGCCGGAGGAGAATTAATTGATTCTTGCAATTTCTGACGGTTGAAGGTAAATCGGTATCTGCGGAGGATTCCAGCGCATTGTCTTCCAGCGGTTCCAGCTTTTCCCGTAAGTTATCCAGAACCACAAAATAATAGTCTACTACCATATCCAGAAGAGCATAGGCGAGATAGTCGGTTCCCGCACGGCGCAGTCGGCCGGAATTTTTTAAAAGCCGTTGCCGCACGGAATCAAATACATCTCCTTCAGTTTCCTGAAAGGTAATCAGATAATTCGGCCCATGAATGATACTGAGTTGTTCAATGTTCAAACAGTCATCTTCCGTGTTGATCTGAATCATTTTGAGTACATAAAAAAGGTAACTGTCATCAGCTTCCATTTTGGGACGCTGGTTGACGTTGAGAATGTCTTCCAGAAAGAGATGATTAATCCCAAAGATGCGTCCGACTTCAACGATCAGATCCGTATCGTGAATCCCGTTGATATTCAGCCATAAAATCCGATCTTCTCGAAGCAGACCAGAGACCTCGTCGACACTATTCAACTTCAAAGTGTCCACTGTATCGGCATTATAGCTGAAAACTTCCAGTGAAATCTTTTCTACTTTGCGTTTGCCGGTAAAGACCATGGAGCCTGGACTCATTCCGGCTTTTTGCATTCGTGGTCCAATGTACAAGTTCTGCATGATATTCCTCTCCTCCGTTTCCAGAACTATACCTTCATCTTCCAGAATTACAACTTTTTTTGTGCATTGTACTAGTTATACGTGTGAAGTGATCCGGAACCGAAATAATTCACGGCAATGAGGGTGATCGCCAATGCAGTAAAACCGGCAAGGATTAGAACCAGTACTCGAGGTGAAGCTGTTCTTTCTTGCCAGGCTTGATGAACGGCTGCGGCATAGAAGATCCATGTTATCAGGGACCAGCATTCTTTAACATCCCAGCTCCAGAAACGACCCCATGCCTGCTCTGCCCAAAGAGCCCCGAGGGCCAACCCAAAGGTCATCAGTACCCAGCCAGCTTCACTATAACGGATGCTCCAGTGACCGGCGTTTTCCCGCCATTTTTTATTTACCAACGCCAGGAGGGCCAACAGGGCAGCACAACAGCAAAAGGCATACCCGAGGATGTAACATCCGACATGAGGGATAAAAAATGGTGACTGCAATGCCTGCGGGCGCTGCCAAACTCCTTCTGTTACCAGAAAGCCGCAACCAATTGCAAAGAGTGCTGCCATCAGTCGGTTGGCATTCAGAAACAGGCGGTCATTCTGTCGGAATAAAGTCATTGCCCCCAGCACCCATGCCAGCAGCGCCATTACATGGTAAACATTGCCGAAAGGAGGTTCCCCACAACGATAATACTCTCCGGTAATCACGCAGGAAATTGCTATGATTCCCAAGATTGTGAAGAGAAGCGCACATTTTTTCGGAAACAGTACAGCGATCGCATAAAGTCCCCCTCCAACCCATGCACAAACTTTTAGTGTTATTGCCGTAAGGATCATCGCTTCCACCTCCGAATTACGCAGAAAAGAGAAGATAACGGTAAAAGAATCCATCCTGCAGCACTGTAAGGACGCCCGGGATCGCGTTTGGCCATCAATTCAACAGAGCCAATTCCATTGGGGCCGGGTTTGCATCCCAGGAGAAGAAATTGCCAGCCGTTGATGTCTACCGGAGCATTAACTTGTAACAAAGTTTCTATTTCATCGACATCGGCGGCTTGTTTTGAACGGAATATTACTTGCGAGGCGACAGGCAAAGCCGGAGCACGCATCAGGATTTGCCCGTCCGGTAATTCATAATAAGGAACGAATTCTCCATTTTGCAATAAGTCGTCGCGTTGCAGTGGCGCCGCTCCGGGAATTTGGAGGATTCCATTTTTCCACTGGCAAATACCGGTACGCCGCATTGCCGAATCGTCATAAGAACTTCTCCAGTAGAGATGATATTCCGGATCTCCATAAACGACAGATAATTTTCCAACCCCCCATGCAAAGTCCAATTGCCGGGGGACCTCTTTGCCTGGGAGATAGTCGACGAGTGCACCGCTTGGGGAACGCATTTTAAAGCGGATTGTTTCTCCGGTCGTTGCTGAAATAACTCCTCCGCAAACAATCAACACTATGGCAAGATGCCCTGACGCGGTATCCCAATGGCGTTGGAACAGTTCTACAATTCCAAGCAACAAGCAAAAACAGGTTAACAGTCCTCCCAATGCCAGAAAGACCCAGCTGTTCAGTATCTCCGGAATCTGGTTGCCCGGCATTGCTGCAGTAATCAGCAGCAGGATAAAACCGCCTGCACAATATGGCAGAACTTTATAAAGATTCGACATACGTTGCCAGATCATCAATTTGCTCCTCTGTGAGGTGGGAAGTTTTTCCGTGAAGATCATCAGGATTAAATGTAGTAATTGCTTCCTTGATTGTTGCTGCGCGGCCATCATGAAGATAAGGGGCTGTCCGCCATACTTCACGCAATGTCGGGGTGCGCACCGGTTTTCCCGCATCTTTCCCTGTTGCGGTCCCGACGTCACGCAGTTGCAAATCCGTGTAAAGCGGCGCAGGATGGCAGGCGATGCAATTCGCTTCACCTTCAAAAATAGCTTTTCCCCGCAACGCTGATTCGCTCAATTCGTCATCATCAGTTAAGAAAGGGCTGGGAACTGGCTTGAGTTGCTTTAAATATTCGTCAACTGCTGTAGCAATTTCTTCACTCGGTTCAAAGAATTGAATATGCCGGAATCCTGCACGAACAGCAACTTCTGCATTGGGACGGATTCCGAGTGTCATTACTGGAGGGAGCTGATGGGTAAACAACATTGACCGGGTATTTTTAGGATTACCAATTCCATCATTGAGGTTGTCCCAATTCAGGCCGTCAACCCGGGCATCAGGGTGGCAACTGGCACAGCTCTGCCAGTTCTGGTAACAAAGCCGCCCATCATTGAAAAATGCTTCCCCCTGTCGGAAAATATCACTGCCGCTGCCCGGTAAAGGTTCTGAAACGCTGACTTTCTTTGTCTTCAAATCAACGGTGGCAATATCATCGGAGAAAAAACCGGCGATATACGCTTTGTCATTGTCTGCAGCCAAAGCTCGTGCGCCATTGATCGGAAGGGGAATGCGATCGCGTATCCCCTGTAAATAACTGAGGCGGTTTTCCGGGGACTGGGTTTCCAGCTTTTGCAAAAGTTTTTCCCAGTCGATAACGCTCAATTCCTGCGTCCCGGAATGGGCAACCAGCAATTTGGCCCCATCGGGCGAGAAGGCAATGCCCCAGGGATTGGCGCCTCCTCGAAGCATATCGTCCAACCAGACTGTTGCCCAAAGAGTGTCGTTTCGGGTGGTTATAATTGAAATGACATTGGTATTGATCCAGCCTCGATCTAACTGTGTTGTCGGCAGTTTGTAACGACTGAGGACATGAGAGGCAACCAGGTAGTTGCCATCGGGGGAAAGGGTTAACCCGCGCACTCCTTGTGCCCCGTCAGCAAGAGGAATAGCAGTAATTTGATTTCCATCCGGGAGGCCGAGAACAGTAATTGCCGCATTCTGCCGTTCTTTACCAGCCGCACCTTCTGGAAGGAGATTGGAAACGTAGAGTTTTGAACCATCCTGGGCGACAGTCAGGGCGACAGGCTCGCGTCCGGCCGGTTTGCACCATAATTCCCGTCCATCGACAATGGAAAATGCACGAACAGTTCCGGTAAAACGGTTGGCGACATACAAGACATCATGGGAAAGCGCCAGTGCGGATGGATAATGGCCGGCGGGCCAGACTGCAAGGATTTTTAAATCGTTTTTATCAATCACGACAATTTCCCCGTTTACATCTCCCCGGGCAGCAAAGTAACGTTTCCAGTCGGAAGCCAGTGCCCGAAGTGGGGACTCTTCAAGTGTCTCGGTGTCTGTTATTTTTTTGCCATCAAAGCGGTACAGTTTTCCGTCTCCGTTATTGCCGATCAAAAGATTTTTTTCATCCAACAATAAAACACCCGGAGCAGGATATTCCGCACTGAGAGAAACAGCGGTACAGAAGATAGAAAGCAATACGATCCATTTCATTTTTTACCTCCAGGTAATGTCTTTGCGAACTTGGAAATCGTCAGTCAGCACTTGGCATTGTGCAACCTGACCGAAATCATCGCGCAGAAATTCCCAGACTACACGCTTGTCGGGGGTAATTTCAAAGATGTGCGCGCCGCGGCGGTCTCCATTATCATGGGTATTCCAGTTGCAGACTAAAGTATTTCCATTGGGTAAACGCTGAATCCCTGCAGGAACGGCAATTTCAATATCCGGAGTATCAACGCGGGGATCGATTTCCCAGACTACCCGATTCTGAGGATCAAATTCAGTAACTTTACCGGCAGCAGAAACCAGAGTATTGCCATCGGGAAGGCGAATGGCATTTACCACAGTCGGAAGCGGTGGAAACTCGCGAATAATATTTCCGTCGCGGTCGTATTCCCGCAATGCTCCCTCGGCAGTGAAAGGCACAAGGTAGGTCCCTTCCGGTGTTTTGCGGCACATCCGGAAGTGTTCATGAGGCGCTTCGACCGGCGTGGAAAGTTGAATGGAATGTACTTCTTTGCCATTTTCGAGTTCCACCAATCGACATTGGCCGCAGATCCCGACAAGAACGCGGCCGTCCGGCAACGGCTGAACGTTGGGAATTTCATTTGGCGCATCAACACGGTATTCCCAGACAATTTCTTTGTCCCGGGTTATCTCTAACGCTGCATGGGTTGAGGAAAGCAGAAGATTGCCATTGTCCAGCATCCAGACATCTTGCGGGTGGGCGACCGGGTATTCCCAGACAATGTTGCCTTCCCGGTCAATCAGCATTACTGCATTGCGGGTATGACTGGCAACTAACATGGGATAAGGCCCGTAATTATTCTCATGCCAGAAGTTATGCTTTAATTCTGCGCCGGCGCCTTCCACTCCTGTCAGATTGGCAGGATCTACGTCAAGGATCGGCCATACCAATTCTCCACGCTGCTGATCCACTGTCCGGAAAAAAGCTCCGTATTGAAGAGAATTACAATCCAGCCACAAGCGAATCAACTTGCGTTCTTCGTCAGTTAGAAGCGCCTTTTTCTCTGGAGATTCTAATTCCGCGGCAAGAGGGGCAACACGCGCCCCGAATTTCCCGGGCACAGAACGCGATCCTCCGTGATTTTTGCAATAGTCGCCAATCATATTTCCCCACATCCCGCCGGAAAACCAGAAGGTATTGTCGGCAAATTTCGTATAATCAGAAACGTCATATCCGGCTTTTTCAAGCAAGGGCTTGATTTGGCGATGGAAAGAAATCGGCTCAATTGCCCTGGTTTCCTGTTGCAATTTGGAGGGGGCTCGGCGTAATGCCATCGGGACTTCGGCAACTTCCGGGACTTCGTCAGTCGGTTCGTGGCATCCCTGGCAAGTGAGTTGTTCGCCGGGGAAGGCGAAGGCAACAGAACGCATCGACTGCACTGCATTGCCATTTTCGTCAAGCAATTGAAAGATCAGTTCTTTGGCTACAGGAGCTTCCATATAAACGCTGCCGTCCGGTTCCACCGGGACGATCCCCAAAGGAATCCGAGGGGTATTTTCCCGTTCAAACCCGATCATCGGTTCTCCCATAGCGTGATTGGTTTTCAACACATTCTGTATTACACGAAGATGTTTGATCACCATTCCTTCCGGCAGCGGCTGATCAGAATCGTAAACGTTCATCACTGCAATAGTTGCCGGAGCATCATTGGGAGAACGCATTGAGCCGACCTTTGCCCGCTGCGGGATAACCGGTGGGCGTTGACGAGCTCGAAGCGGCATCGGTTCCGTCAGGCGGAAGCGGTCATCCGGTGCAGTTTCCGTATCGCGTAAGGAAACAATCAACTCCTGGTTGCCCATGCTGTCAAGAGCAATGACATTTTCCCAGCTGTTAACGATGTAAAAGTCTTCAGAAAGAGGCCATGGTTGTCCATAGTTGTAGTGCATGCGCATCGGCATTTCGGATTCCGGGTATGGTTCAAGGGGCGTGACTCGTTTGACCTGGCTGTGATGTCCATCGTCAGGAACGTTAAGGTCCAGCACACAAACTGAGCCGAAATATCCGCCATGATGAGGCGCAGCAATCATAATGTATTTGTCAGAATCCGGAATCTGGCGGATTCCCATTTCAACAAAAGGCGTGAAAATCCGACTGCCAAGGCCGGTATAGGGCAAATCTGGAAAGCGTTTCAGGAAATCTTCTTTTCCAGCTTCGTCGCTGGTGTAAGGGTATGGATAGTTGCCATGAGGCGCGCGGGGATTTGTGCCATCGGGATTGGCAATCCAGAATCGTCCGCCGATGCAGTTTTCCCGATCGGTGTAATCCCAACGGGTAAAGGTAATCATTCCGTCGCGATTGACTACCGGGTTCCATTCTGCGGTCTCGAAATAGCTCATTGGAACGATATCTGAACCGTCATCGCGCATACTGAACATAGTATAGTTCGGAACTTTGATGTAAGCGTCGAAACAGCGGATATATCCGCCTCGTCGAGTAGAGACAAAGGCAATGCGGCCGTTGGGGAGAAAACACGGATCAAAGTCATTGTACGCTCCATCGGTAAGTTGGCGTAATTCTGTCCCGTCAGCGTTGACTGTGAAGATATGGAAACAGGTGTTTTGGGAAAAAATGTTGAACGCAAACTCGGCATTGGGTGTCCAGGCGAAGACAATCCGTTTCCCGTCAAAATCGACATCCGGGGTAGCAAACGCGCCAAAGTTCAGTTTTTTTCCTTTAAACCGTCCATTTTCGACAACAGAATTGGCGAGGATATTGGTTACTTTAGGAGTTTCTCCATTGCCGCACGCTTCGACTTTAAAGATTCCGCCGCCGGGAATAGCGTTGTAGCCGAAGAACTGATTGACGAAGTGCCCGCCGTTGTCATCTTTCGTAAACGGATTCTGCAAACTCAGTTGCCGGACACCGCCTTCGTAAACGCCGCGGCTGGTGGTGATCAGAGTATCGTTTTCCCGGAAAAGAGGATTGGTGAAAACAACTTCTCTTCTCCAGGCGCAGAGCGCATAATAGGCTCCGTCACGTCGACTGTCTCCAACAGGGATTGCGTCTAAGGCTGCAGAGAGTTTTCTACCAATAGCAGAAAGCCGGCTCCATTCGGATTCAAGGTCGGGATAGTCTACTGATAATTTCGTCAGCAGAGCGTTTGTCCGACGCAATACAGTCGCAGCGGGATCTTCGGATTCCTTGACCAGTGCTTCGGGATTAAAAACCTGCCTGGCAATGCGATCCCGCCAATTTGCATCTTTGGCAAAGTCGCCGAGACGGCGAAAATCTGAATATTCCGGCAGATTGTAGAACTTTAACTGATGCTGCCAGTATTCCCAGACGGCGTCGCGTGATGCCAACATGGGAAATTGTGCTGAATCGATGTGATTGTCCGATAGAAAACGTTCCGCAGCAGCACGGAAGGGGGTAACATCGAGAGGTGGTGCCATTTTTACGTAATCCGGAGCCACATCTCCATCATGTGGACAACGAAGAGCTGGAGCCAGACGTTCTGCGCTTTCCGCATGTGAACGGGCATTGGAGTCGGAAAAAATCCATTCTCCGATTACTTCGGGATCATCGCCGCCGGTAAGCAAACGGAAATATTCCACTTCGCCGGAAGTATTGCCTCCAAGTTCAAAAACGCGACCGATCAGAAGACCTTCCTCAGTTGGCTGCGCTGCCGGATCACGTAACGTGACTGCTGTGTCGATGACTGTCTTTTCATCGACCATGACGGTACAATGGTCAGGTGACAATATCATCACTACGTTATGCATTTCTCCGTCGGCAATGGTAAAATCAGAGGAAAGGAGGTCAGGAGTAAAGCCGGGTAGGTAAACGTTAAGTTTGTTGTCTTTCGCGAACACTTCCCAGTGGCGCGGAGAATTTTTACTCTGAAACCCGGCAACGAAAGCATACCCTTGAACAGGTTTTAGGAGAATTCCGCATTCCATGCGCAACGGTAGAGTATTGAGTTTTTCCGAGTGTTCAATAGCCCAGGCGACGTCGCCGAGAGGGGCTGCAGCGAACAGTGGAGTCGCTCCGGCGCATATTCCGGCGACAAATGCTGCCCGAACCCATGTTTTCCACAAATTTTTCACTTTATCTTCCTCCAATTGTCCGGCTCAATGATTCCGCCTGGTTGCGGACTGCCGTTGCTAAGTGTTCTTTATCCTTGTGATCCAGGTGTGCAATCAGACCGCTTACTCCGAGGGCGCCGACAACTTCGCTTCCTGCACCATAAACCGGTGCGGCAACACAAAATACACCCGGCGTGTACTCTTCCCAATCCCAGGCACAGCCGAAATCCAGCAGGTTTTCCGGCAATGTTTCACGGGCAGATCGCGGCGCATAAATCCGGTATATTTTTCCGAATGCGTTATGATCCATTTTTAAATAGACTCCGGTAGTAACCTGTAAATAGAAGGGCCGCTCCGGTGGTGCGGCATTGGCAACAAGCATCCGTTCCCCGGCGCGAATCTGTAACATGGCAATCAGACCGGTTTCCCGGCTGAGTTGTTCAAGAAATTCCCGTGATTTGCGAATTAAATCATATCGCCGAGCAACGGCGGAAGTAATGTTGAGCCAACGTGGGGTCAACTGGTATGCCATGCTCGCGTCAGCTTCGACATAACCGCGTTCCATCAGGCACTTCATGATGCGAAAGGTTAAGTTGGTACTCAAATTCAGGTTGCGAGCCAGTTCTGATACTCCGCAGGCATGCGGTTGTTCCGCCAGAAACTCCACGATCGTCAGCATCGCTTCGGCTGCAGGAACAGAGTAGTTTACCGTTTTTTTTCTGCTGTCCATTGGGGCATCCACCGTAATTTTTTCGTTTAGAAGGATCGTGACAATGCAGTTA
>CALGPR010000390.1 GCA_937960425.1 uncultured Lentisphaeria bacterium | reverse complement strand
AAAATGCGGCAAAGGCCTCTGACTATTTAAAGAAAAACTTTTATTCCTGTCGGGCAACGGCCAGCAGTTTAACCTCAATGGCGGTTGGCCATGCCCACATTGATGTGG
Source organism: uncultured Lentisphaeria bacterium (assembly GCA_937960425.1). Lineage (GTDB taxonomy): Bacteria > Verrucomicrobiota > Lentisphaeria > Victivallales > Victivallaceae > UMGS1518. The sequence continues at coordinate 5,014 of CALGPR010000390.1, read as the reverse complement.
AGTGGCTGTGGCCATTGCGGGAAACGATCCGCAAATGCGGACGAACTTTTTCCACACAGCTTTCTTTGCTGGATCGCTATCCAGGCTATGTTTTTGGGGCCTCGCAACCACAGCTGTATCAGTTTACCAAAGACCACTATCCGGATGTGTATGAGCGGATCAAAAAAGCTGTCGCTGCCGGGCAGTGGGAACTGCAAGGCGGCATGTGGGTGGAAGCCGACGGAAACCTTATTGGCGGGGAAGCCATGGTTCGCCAGTTCCTTTATGGAAAAAACTTTTATCGCGATGAATTTGGCATAGAAGTCAAGAATCTCTGGCTTCCAGATGTTTTCGGATATTCCGCTGCCATGCCGCAGATTATTCGCGGTTGCGGTTGTGATTACTTTGTGACGCAGAAACTGTCCTGGAATCTCTTCAATAAATTCCCGCACAATACTTTTATCTGGCGAGGAATAGATGGGACGGAAGTGCTTTCTCATTGTCCACCGGAAAATACATATAATGCCAATTTGATTCCTGAAGAACTTGTGGCGGGGGCAAACAACTTTGCTGAAGCAGATGTAGTGGATTCCTTCCTGACCCTTTTCGGTGTCGGAGATGGTGGTGCAGGCCCCAAAGAAGACCATATTGAACGGGCGATGCGCCTTGCTGATGTCGAAGGCTGTCCCAAGGTGGTGATGAGCAAAGCAGAAGCATTCCTCGATCGTCTGAATGCGTTCCGTGATGAACTGGAAGTCTGGAGCGGGGAGTTGTATCTTGAAAATCATCAGGGCACCTTTACTACACAGGCCTTGGTGAAAAAGCGTAACCGGCAGCTGGAACATCTTTTGAAGCAGGTTGAATTTGTCTGGTCTACGCTGCCATTGGTGGAATATCCGGCAAAAGAGCTTGAAGAGGCTTGGAAAGTCCTGTTACTCCATCAATTCCATGATATTATTCCCGGCTCTTCTATCGGGCGTGTATACAAAGAAACCCATGAAGCGTATGAAAAACTCTTTGCGTTCTGCCGCGAAATGTTTGACCGTGCAGCAGAAAAAGTTTTGCACATTGAAGAGAATGCCGTAACATTATTCAATACTCTGGGTTGTGAATATCGTACTGTATGGCAATTGCCGGAGGAATGGCACGGGGTTCAGCTTAATGGTTTGGAACTAATTGCGCAAAATGAAGGCGGCAAACGCTTTGTTGAAATTACGATTCCTCCCTATTCCAGCATTGTTCTGGAACGTTGTGAAGAGCGTTGCGTCGATGCGATGTCGGTAAGCGGGACAGTCCTGGAAAATGATGTTGTCCGCTATGAGTTTGATGGAGATGGACTTCTGATTCGCGGGTATGACAAAGTTGAAAACTTTGAATTCATTTCTCCTGCGGCTCCTGGCAATGACTTCGGTATCTTTGCCGATAATCCGGCTGCTTTTGATGCGTGGAACGTGGAAGAAGATTTCGGCAACGCACAGACTGGCCGTGCAATTGCGGCTGCAGCTCCGGTAAAAATGACCGGCCCGGTTCGCCAAACCTTAACATTATCCCGAAAAATCGGTAGTTCCACGATTGAACAGCTTGTTTCTTTGGGAAAAGACCGTGAACTGCGTTTTGATACCAAGATCAACTGGAACGAATCCAATACCATGCTTCGAGTCAAATTCCCAGTGAATATTTATACTTCCGAAGCGCAGTTCGATATTCAGTATGGTCGTGTGGGGCGTACTACTGCCTGCAATACTCCCCAGGATATGGCTCGTTATGAAGTATGTGCACATCGATACGTTGATCTGTCAGACAATCAGTACGGTGTAGCGTTGCTCAACGATTGTAAGTACGGATTCCGTATGTATGGCAATGTTATCAACATGAATGTACTTCGTTCCCCCAAATATCCGGATCCTGAAGCGGACCTCGGGGAACATGAATTTACTGTTGTCCTGTTGCCGCACGTAGCAGGCCAGACCTGCAGGGAAGTGATTGATCGAGCAGCTGTCCTTAACGAACCGGCAGTTGTTTGTACTGGCAAAGGAACGTGGACTTTACCTTGTAAACTTGAATCAAAAGATATTATGCTCGAAGTGGTTAAGAAAGCAGAAAAGAGTAATGACCTGGTTATTCGCCTGGTAGAAACGGCTGGCTGCCGCTCTGAAGGACTGGTGAAATTTTATCTTCCCGTGCAGAAAATTGTCCAGACCAATATGATTGAATGGACAAATGACGCTGAATTTTCCGGGATGTCGGAATTTGCAGTTGCATTAAAGCCTTTTGAAATTAGAACTTATCGAGTGGAGCTTGCAGAATGAGTAGTCGTTGTTCTAAGATCACTGGTGTTACTGCAACTGCGTTATTGCTTTCTGTTTTTGTTGCTTCCGGGGCTTTTATTGCCCCGGAAGAAAATGCCGAATTTGCAAATTGGAAATTTTCTTTGTCGTCGGGAAAAGACGTGGAAGGGGCGGAAATGGTTCTGCGTGCTGAACCGGGCAAGAATGCAGAACCTGTTTTCATCACAGTTACGTGCCGGCGCAATGGCCGTGATCAGGCTGCGCATTGGGCGCTTTCTCCCGATGAAGGTATCGCCGAAAAAAAATTTACGTTACCTCTGCCTGAAAATGGGGTGAAATCCTTAGGACGGTATACGGTAAAAACTGAATTATCTTCCGGGACTCGAACTTTAACAATTCCGATGACCTTTGCCGAAGAGAATTCTTCGGAACTCTTCACTTACGTTACCAGTAACAATGCGGATAACATTTTTGGTACCTGTACGCACTTTGATTTCGGAGCTGATCTCGATGGCCCGTATCGGGGCTGGCATGACTATAAACGCCTTCTGGACATGATTGCCAACGCTGGATTGAAGTATATCCGAAGTGGGATCGGGATGGAAAAGAGTGCCGATGGGACATATCGGGTTCGGGAATATGACCGGGAATGGATGCGCTATGCTGCCGAACGCGGTATTACTCCAATTGTACTAATCGATATGTCTGCGGATGAGAGTGTTGAAGAGTTCCTGAAACGTATTGATGCTTATGTCCGGGATTGTGGTGAGTTCAGTAAAATTTTTGAACTTGGCAATGAGCCGAATAATTTCGGCAACTGGATTGGCAAGCATGGCGGCATGTGGAATGGCAAAACAGAGGACGGGAAAAATGCAAAATGGCTTCTGGAGCATTTACGTTATACCAATGCCGGTGCTGAACACTTGAGAAACCTCCTGCCAGACGCGACCATTCTTGCGCTGGGGAGTCCCGCACCCTGTAATTTTCGAGTGCTTGATACAGGGTTATTGTCAGAAGCCGTCGATGGAATCGTTGACCATCCTTACAATTATTGCCTGCCGCCGGAACGGATTCCTTATGGAACAGGGTTTTTCGAACGTGATGGAGTCATTTCCGGCGATGATGCCTGCACGTTTGCGGGGGTGATGGCCGAATACCACAGGAAAAATGGCGGTCGTAAAATGTTCCTGACCGAATTTGGTTTTACCACGATGTTTTTCAACGGGAAAAACGAAGGTGGTCTGCTTGCGGGATACAGTGAAGAAGCACAGGCTTGTTACTTGGTTCGCCGTTTCCTGGAAGCTTCATATACCGGTGTTGCTGCCATTTGCCAATACGCTTTCCTGGATGATTTTGGCTCGGCGGAGAATGAACAGGAAGCGAATTTTGGTCTTGTCAGAGCCGATTATTCTCCGAAGCTTTCCTATTGGGCGATCCGGAATCTGACGGCGCTGTACAACAATGCAATTTTTGATTCTTCTCTTGCCGTGACAGTAGCTGCGGCGCCTTTGCAAAAAGGAGCCGTGCGCGGAAAACTTGCCGATTGGGACAATGTGGAAATCATGGCAGACAATGGAGTAAAGGCTTTTGCGTATCGTAATTCTCAACGTGAGGATTTGCGAATGGCGGCAGTATGGTCGGCACTGCCATTCAGTGGAGAATTTCCTAATCGAACGGCCACGTTGGAGTTTATCGGTTATCAAGATTTTTCTGATGCGTTGGTTGCCGTGGATATCATCACAGGAGAGATGTATGACGTCCCGTTTACTGTAACGGAAGAAGGAAAGGTAACTGCTGAACTATCCTTAGGGAATCATCCAATTGTATTGATTTTTGCAGCGAAATAGTTGTCTTTACAATTTTTAGCGAAGAGCTGGCTTTTTTTCAAAGTCAGGTCTTCGCTTTTTTCTCCATTACTGAGACTTGAAAAAACAAAATTTAACTGTTTTTAGACAATACACTCAGCAACATAAGCAAATAGACAGGATTGAACCGATAAAAAATTAAAATGCTAAAAACAAAATTTTTTGCTATCAAAGTGATTTTTTGGGGAAAAGACGTTCCAGAAAACTGTGCTTTCTAGAGGTAATTGCAAAAGGTTCTTCATTGTTTAAAATCCTTCGTGGGTTTTCTTCCGTCAGTAGTTCCCAGGTTTCGGTTCCATAGCGCATGATGAATTTTTCTTGTAGATGGCTGAAAACATAATGACTGTCCTTGTGAGCATCGTTAGCTAATGCATGACAACGCCCTTGGTCAAGAATCTGCAGCGCATTATGCAATGCTGCTTTTCCGTAACGGCCTGATAAACTTCCAGTATTAATCTGTACGTAAATCTGATTTTCTTCAAATAGAGTCAGTAGTTCATCAAATTCTGTGCCCTGAACCATACGTTCTGGATGGGCAAAAAGGATGTTGAACCCAGAAAGTTTAAACTTGAAAAAAACGTTAATCATCGACGGGTTGATATATTCCTGGCTCATATCGACAAGAATGAATTTAGAGTTTCCAATTGGACGCACTTCTTCTGGTGTAAGATCTGCCATGGTTGAAATAGCATATTCGCACCCCGGGTGCAAGCTGATGTTAAATTCTCTTGCTTTTATTTGCAAAAGTTCAAAATTTTTCGCATATTGTTCTTTCATGGTCGGGACATAATGACTGCTGGCGACAATATCGGTAATTCTATCTTTCTGAGCTTTTGCCAACATTTTTAAGGAGTTATCAAAAGTTTGAGAACCATCATCAAC
>CALGPR010000389.1 GCA_937960425.1 uncultured Lentisphaeria bacterium | reverse complement strand
ATATGGCGTCTATTCACGAGTCGGGGCGTTTCCCCTTTCACAGGCGCGATTCAAACTGAAAAACAGAAAGGAAAAAATAAACTCTTTACGACGATGAATGATTATCGTGGAAAAAGGATATCATCCGTCACAAAAGAAGTGTTTCATATCATTAATTTGCAAAAACAAGCATAGAATATCTCCGAGGGCAATTTCGGATTCGTGTGAAGGATTTTGCAACAGTTGAAGCAGCTTATGCCTTAAAATCGTCGATTTTGCAAAAGCCAGATGCAAGAAGAAAAAACTTTTAAGGAGAGGTTCTTTCCTTCTCTCGTTCTTCCTTTTCCCAACCTGTTCGAGTCGCATTGATTCAATTGGGAAAACAATTAAATCAATGCAGGCTTAAAGATTCGGCACAAAAAACAGGGTAAATGCCCGCATCAGTTCCCGGATATTGAAGCCGGCTGCCGCTCAGTTGATTACGGTCCATTCAGTGTTCACTTTTACCATGTCTGGTCGCCGATTCCAAAGATGGTCGCTACTTCTCCCCCCAGCAGAGAGAACGTGCTGCTCATTTTCGTAATCGCGCTTTGAACATTACCCAGGCCTTCGTTATCGTGACTGCGATAACCGAGATCGAAAAGCGTTATTCCCAGTTAAAATCCAAGGATTTTGGATGCCTGTTGCAATCATGTAGTCCCGTTATCAGACTTTTTTCAAGCATTTTTCTGCACTTCTCTAAGCAAACTTTTTGCCCCAACACGACATTGTCGACTGATCGGCCCGATATTCATGTCCCCAATAAATCTGATCGGTAAAATACTGCAAGGAAGGATTTTCAAGACATTCATCAAGAACGGCATCTTCACTCATGCAGCTGACGCGGTCATCAGGCGAACTGGACCGGAAGGACGACCAACAATCTGGCCGACAAACCGCCTTCAATTCCCGGCCTGTCAATTGCCTCAGCAAATTTTACCATCGCATGAGGGGTGGAAACAATAATCACAGAACAAGAGATTGAGCAATTCCCCCCTGCAGCTCCTGCCAAGCGTTGCTCTTTGTTCTCATTTTACAAGCTTTATTTCACGTTTATGCGAGTCCCTTACAATCAGATATCATGAAAAAAACAGATTTTCTATTGATTTAAAAGTTGAATTCTTTTTTCATAATCGACTGGATTATTCATAATAAAAAAAGCAACATATGAGATTTTTTCATTGAAAGATATCTTAATTTGAAAGAATATACAGCTGTTCTTTTTCTGCGGCAGCGATACTGTTCCCAGAAGCAACAGGCCCGGGATGATGGATCGCAGCAGGATCCATCGGAATTTGCCCTGATGCCGTGATTTCCAAATCAGCATCCAACTGCAGCAATTTTCCAGACCTGTCTCGAATGAAAAGGGAATCCCCCAGGACTGCCATACCTGTTGCAGAGTTTGGTAATTTCCTGCGTTTATATACCTTACCGTCAGCTGAACCGAGCAAGATGTTTCCATTTGCTGTAAGAGCAGCATAATGATTGCCTTTCGGAACAATAGCAATCGGTACTCCTCCTGCATTAACCGGTTTTTTCTGGTCTTCGCGGTTGGGAGTCATCCAATGAATGGCATCATCGCTGCGCCCCGCAAGCACTACCGGATGTCCTGAATTTGCAGTAATAACTGTACAACAGTAATTCCATGGTTCTGTATTCTGTTGGAATTCAACTTTTCCATCCGGCGACAAGATCTGATGATAATAGTATTCGGCACCGACAAAAATTGAATCCAACCCGTCTCCAGTAAAATCGGCCGCAGCGCCGCAGAGTGCGCCGTGGTAGATTTCTCTGCGCCACAACTCATTCCCGGTAGGAGAGAATGCATAGAAATGCCACCCGGCAACGCCACAAACAATCGCCTCTGAACCGTCTTTTGACAATTTTGCCGACAAAATGGTTTTGATTGTTCCAGGCCGGCCGTGAAATGGCTTTAATTCTTTTTCAAAGACGATGTCACCCGCGTGATCGATAACAATAAGTTTCCCTGGCCCTTTCGGACGTGCCGGGGCAACTCCTACTGCAACGCCACCGTCTGGCAAAGCAGCCAATGCAGTAATTTCCCGGGGAAACTGCCAATTTCGAAGTGTTTTTCCCAGCCGATCACAGGAGCGAACCAGCCCATTCGCCAGTCCAACATACCAGCCATCCGGGGATGCTTCAATTACCGTTGCCGAGGCCGGCAAGGCAATGGTTGTGATATCCAACTCTGGGACTGCAAGTTCTGGTATTGATTTTTTAACTATGCCGCGCTGCAATTGAGCCGTAACCCAGGGGCGGGAAAACTCCGGCAAAAGCGATTGATCTACCATTCCTCCTTCATCCGGGAAAATTGCCCGCCCGAAAAGCTTCAGTGTTTTGACTCCGGCACCAAGAATTCCTTCTGGAGAAATCATGAGCCATGCACCGTCAAAATGGATATCTTGAGTTTGGACTTCGTTAAAAAGTACTACTGACCAATCATTTTCTGATGCGGCAAGAAAAGCATTTTCTGCGATTTTTGCCATCTTCATCGGTTCATGGGTACAATAATTGACGATATTCACAGTCTCATTCGGAGTTACCTCTCCTGAAGCTCTGGCGGTAACCACGCGAGTCAACTCCCCCGCAAACGGGTAGTTGCTGTAGTAGCCTTTAGCTCCACCCCCATGACCGTCATCAAGTTGTGAAGAAAACTCTCCTGGTTCGCTGCTGAAATTATGAATCCAGAATTCGTCAGGGACCGTCGGCAGGAGTGGATCTGCTTTTTGCCGGAAGCCGAAACGGTTTTCAGACAGTGCAACAGGTTCACCTAATGTACGAAAACGGATATCCGCCTGAAAATTACCCGGTTCATTGAAATATAACTGGTCTGAAACCCAGAAGCCACGTCTCGTACGCCAGAGAATCGTCCTATACCAATCCGCCGGACCATAAGACATTGCAGCAGTTTCAAGTCCGGCGAGATTACCGGAAGCCGCCTGCGCACTGTTAATTTCTTCCGCTAACGCACCGCGATTCCCTATGCCCGGCCTGATGTGTTCTCCATTGAATGACAGCGATAGGGTATTGTGCTCTTCGGGATTTTTCAGAATATAATCCCCATCAACAAGATACCAATAACGTCCATAACTGTACAACAAAATGGCATTGGTATCGTAGTGACCATGAGGAGCTCCGGATACACCGGATATTGCCAGATAACTGCTGTCAGGAGCCCATCCGCTCCGAAAATAACCTTTATCTATACGGGGTCTGGAAGATTGAGGGGCTTTCAAGCGTTTTACACGGAAATCGTCAAGATAAAAAATCGCAAGAGGCGCCTGATTCGCTTCAATTTCCGAAACACGCTTTCTTTCTCCGAGAGCGGCAATTGCTTGTTTCTGATGCCAAGGCAAGCCATTTTCAGCTATCACTGACAGGAGTGCCTGGCAACTTTTGTCTCCTGAAATTTCATACCAGGTAAGCAAAATCGGCAAACTCCCTGCATTTCCCAGCGGGTGCGTATCACCATTTGCGTAGGTGACACCATTGGGGCTGTATTGTGCAATGACATACCGGATATATTCTGCAAATGCCGGAGAAGCAAAGAAAGATAGATCGTACAACCCGGAATGAATGGCAAAATCGATGAAAATATTGTAACAGATATGTTGATAATTTGCGGAATCTTCCGGCCCGATCGGATGCGGTTCAATTCCGGAAAAAGCATTTTCAGCGACCGCCATCCAGTAACGCGCCGGAGAATAATGATAGTGAGTCCACAGGAAATGAGCAGCAAACCATACACTGCGAGCAGCAAAAATGGAATGATTGGTAAAATATTCCTGTTTGCCAGCCTCATAAGCACGAATCGGATCAGCCATTTCCCAATAATCCATTGTTTCTTCCGTGATGTATCGAATCATTTCTGCACTGAATGCCCGGTCTTCTGCCGTAAATTCTGAAGACTGCGAAATCAGTTCAACCATCCACACAAACTCATGGAAAACAAAAGAGGGCACAACACGCCCCTTTTGCGGCAGCTGGAGATAGCACTCAAAATACGTTTTCTGCATGGCGGCAAAGGCTCGTGCGAAACGATCATCGCCAGTCATCCGATACCCTTCAGCAAGTGGCTGAAGTTGCTTGAATGCATGTTGCTGAGGCAACCAATCCGGAGAATCCGCAAAATACTGGCGCAGGGCTTCTGTCATTCTTGCAATTGCCTTATCGTCCGGAGATTGAAGCTCTTTTCCCGGTGTCAGCAGCAATAACCGGGGAATCCGAGTTGCCTCAGTCGCTGCGGCAACAAATTTTTGCGCTGCTTGAGATACTTCCGTTGCCGAACGGCCAAAAAGAACGATTGCCCCCTGTTTCCACTCTTCAAAATCAGGAATCACCCGTACTTCAGGCCCTCCTGTTGTCGTTGAAATCATTCCAACGCCGGAGAGGCGCCGCAATAACAAATTGCTTCTGGCATTACCAGGAAGAATAAGGCATTTTCCAGATACAACGGCATCAACCGCGCTGACAATGGGAAATTTTACCCCATAGGCGATTTGCAGAGTCTTTTGCAATTGTTCTTCAATGCCGGAAGAGGCAAGTTCGCCGTGATCAATGGCAACGATCACACCATTGCCTACACCGTCCGAATTGATAAGAGTGCAGAACTTTTCTTCAATAATGGTTGGACATTTCACACTTCCCGGCTCCGAAGGTTCACGTTGCAAGGAATCCATGCCGTTTGTTGAATACAATCCGCAAAGCAACAGTAGAAAGATCCACCATCGTCCCATGTTTTTCCTCCCGCAAAGTAAATGTTAAAACAACATAACCGAAATCTGAATATTTTACAACCTTGCTGCTGAATATTATTCAAAAAATAAACTGTACCAGAAACATATAAAGAATTGTTCCACCAAAAATAGAAATCAGAGCATTTTTGAATTTCCATTGCACCAATACAATTGCCAGCCCGGCAAGAAGTTCAGGAAAGCAGGACGGATATATGGTAAACGTCACTCCATTGAAGCAATATACAATTAACATGGCAATTGCAGCCGGGGTGATGACTTTGCCGATATAAAGTACCAGTTCGGGTGTTTTTCCGTTCCGCCCGAAAAGCAGAAAAGCTAATGCAC
>CALGPR010000388.1 GCA_937960425.1 uncultured Lentisphaeria bacterium | reverse complement strand
CTCCCATATTGTGAATCATCCAACGGGTAATCAGTATTCCCTGAACCATTCTGACAAACATGGAAAAAAAATTGGTTACTGTATTTTTCACAAAAGGAATTTTCATAGCAATCCGGCTCTTTTCGTCATCAAATCAAAGTAATCCACGACTTTTTCTATTTTTTCAGGAATTGGGATATTGGACAACATCACTGCATAAGAATCAATATCTTCAGGTGCATATCCATGCATTCCCTTCAGCGGGGCCGTCCCCATATCAGACGGAACGATCTGCAAACCGGGATTCACTAAAAATATACAGTCGCCAAATCGTCTATCTGCTCGGAAAATTCCGTACCCACATTCTTCGGCAACAGTCAAAATATGCCCATAATTTCGATACGCATCCAAAATGGCACGAATCCGTATTTCCGCATCAGAAGTCAGAAAATAAAATCTTGCCATGGTTGAATCAAAGCAAACACCATAATCTTTCCCGAATTTCAAGTCGCTCGACTTCAGAGCAGCCATCAAATCGATCGTCCCGCTTAACGGAGTCATGCCGTGATCGGATATTACTGTAAAATTTACTCTTTCCGCATTCTGTCGGGCTACTGCATACAAGCTGGCTATCTGTATGGACATTTGCTCAAGGTATCCACCAATTGCCTTGGAGTTTCCAATATGTTCATGCAGGAATCCGTCTAATCCTGCCGAATAAACAAAGAGAAACGTTTTTCCATCAATAATGGCTTTTTCTGCAGCAAGATAATTTTCAGAATCACTCAAACGCCAATTAGAAATATGAAATGGCACCCGCAGCCGACTCAATTCATCAAACAGATTATCAATCGGCGCCATCCCTCGAGAAGCAAACAAATCTTTCTTCTCACAATAATCCATATATTTCAATTTCTCGACAGGCATAGAGTAAAGCTGAAAATAGCCGGTAAACCCATAAAACTTTTTCAACAATTTAGACAGGTGATGTCGCACCCGTCCCCGCATCCAAAAGTCACGAGGACGCAGGAAAAAAGCGAACTGTGAAAATCGTTTGAATGGCGATTCCCCGGGAGCAAAACGAAACAATCCAAGATGCCCGTGTTCTGCCGGTGTTTTCCCGGAAAGAATGGTTGGAATCGCGCTGCTGGAATACCCAAACTGCATCGTAATTTTTTTACGATATGGCAAAAGTTCTCTCAAAAAATGATAGTCATTAGCGATCTTCCATCCCAAAGCGTCGATAAAAAGATAAATTTCAATTGTTTTGTTTTTCACTTCCTTCACCTTATGGTAATGTTTGATATCCTGGAAGGTTGCGAAAATCTCCGGCAGGCTTCTTATTCAACAAGGTATCAGTTGGAACAGCAGGAGTTTCTATCAAATAACCTGTAACTGCGGCCGCTGGGCCGATTGTTTCCCAAACACTGTATTCACTGGATGGGACACTTAAAAATTCAAGATTGACCCGGCGATGCCAAATCGGCAGCAGCTCCCCTCTGTCACCGTAAACCATTTTTATCGCATTACGATCTATTCCAAAAGTGTTTCCATAGGGCGTAATTCCGGGAACAAATTCAGATACGTCATCGGCATAACTTGTCAAATCAAGAAATACTGCCGGATAAATTTTTCCCAGGCCACTTGTCATACTCATTCCAGAAGGGTTTGCCCCATTGTGGAAGTCATTAGCCAAATAGGCACCGGCAAGATATTCTGAATTGCCGGTCAAAGCGTGTGCTGCAATTAACGTCATTGCCCGTCGCAAAGGGTGATAATTTCCCCAGGCCATTGAATGAACCCATCCAGCATCAGCACCGTACCATGGAACTCTATAGGGATATGCGCATTCCTGTTGTTTCAACATTTCATCAGCATTCCGTACGATGACTTTTTGATACTCTGCCAGAAAATCCGCTAATTCTTCCTGCGGGAAAATATACAAAGGCATCCAAGACAATGGCGACCACCGCCAAAAATCGCGGTTAAAAGATTCTTTTATACGCGGCTTTTCTGCGACAACAGCCTGCAAGTATTTTGCTTCGCCGGTAAGCACATATAAATTGAGTCCGGCTCGCAGCAGATTTTCAGCGGCTAACTCCTCTTCTTCGCGATAAAAAACCACCTTATCTTCATATAAAAAAGTTGCGATTAGACGATTCTTGGGATTCCAGGCAAACTCCCACGCTTTTATTGCAGAATCCTGCCAAATCTGAGCACAGGCATCGTTCCTGGCACGTTTCAATGCCAACGCGAAAATCGACGCTGCGGCTGCATATTCCAAAGTTCCATTACGGGAAGGCGCAGAGACGTAATAGGTATATTTATCTTCCGACGGCAATCCTTCTCCAGGTTGTGGATGTCCCGTCGTTTCAAACCATGTGCCAACCCCTCCATCTTCCTGCTGCACGGCCAACAAATGTTTCAGTCCCCATGCCGCTTCATCCAGAATATCGGGAATTCCGTTACCGCTTTCTGGAATATTCAACTGATTATCAATATAATTTTCTGGCTTTAAAAGATAACTGACCGACAAATCATTGACAATTCGCAAATGATACGGTCGGCGGTCATAATCTGCAGCATCATGCCATCCCCCGGGAGCAACAACTTTCACCTCTTCGTATGGGGGATTCGCTTGAATTAATTCAAATTGCCTGATTTCCACGCGATTGTCTCTGCGGTCAAAAAAACCAAACTGTTGCTCTTGCCCTTTTCGGTAATGCGTGGCATTGTCAGGGAAACGTCCGCGAATCACTTCTGAATGGCATGCAGGGCATTCCCAAGCAGTAAATGGAAGCGTTTTTGCAATCCCACATCGTTTGTGGAACAAACCACGTGCATGAATATAAAATGCTTCATTAATTGCCTCGGGTCCAATTATAAAATCCAGACTTCTACCGATTTCCGGAATATAAAAATAATACTCACCCGGGGTGTTGTATTCTGAGTAATCCAGTTCAGCGACCTCTTCTCCTGTAAAAGGAATTTTTCCCTGATAAGCGGGATCCGGGAACCGCATTTTAATTGTATTTTCAAATACTGTTTTTCCGTCTGCCGCAGAGCGGATTTCAAATTTTTTCCCTTCAAGAGAATTCAGCGGCAATCCCCCGGCAGTTCCGCACCAGGCGCCAAGATAAGCGTATTTTTTCTCTTGCGAAACTA
>CALGPR010000387.1 GCA_937960425.1 uncultured Lentisphaeria bacterium | reverse complement strand
GGTTGTTAGGATACTAATGATTTGAGCGTGTTTTTATGGAAAAATCTCTTCATTATAATCTGATGGCAGCCCATACGTTATTTCAAAAACGATTTCTGCTTTGTGTGAAACAGGAATATCCGGCACTTCTGCCAGGTCAACCCAAGGTCATCGATTATCTATTGAGTCATCCTTCTTCTTTTCAGAGAGAAATTGCTGATGGCTGTTTTATCGAACCGGCTACATTATCGCCAATCTTAAATAAAATGGAGGAGGCCGGTTTGATTCAGCGTAATAAAAACAGCAGGAATAAGAAAACGTCGATCGTGTCTCTGACTGATAAAGGTAGAAAAATCGGTTGTAAACTTCGGGAACTTTTTCTTGATGTGGAAAAAAAAGTTTGCGAGGAACTGTCAGAGAAAGAACTTGAAATTCTTTTACAATGTTTACAGAAGATCCAAAGAAAGGCTGTTGTTTATGAAGCATCGTTACAGTAAAAGAAAGCGCTTTATTTTGTTTTTTATCGGTCTCATTTTTGCTGGAGTAGGAGTTGCTCTCAGCACTCGCCCGGGGTTGGGAACTTCTCCGATTAGCAGTCTTCCTTATGTTACTACACTGATCGTCCCTTGGACGTTGGGAATGACGACTATTGGAATGAATCTTTTCTTTATCCTGCTGCAAATCGCTATTTTACGCCGGCGTTTCCAATGGATGCACCTTGCGCAGTTGCCTACTTTGCTTGCTTTCGGCTTTTTTATTGATTTCGGTATGTGGATTTCATCATTTTATGTACCAGAATATTATTTACTCCGTTTATTGGAAGAACTTCTGGGATGTGCCTTACTGGCAACAGGAATCGCATTTCAACTGCTGGCAAATATTTCGTATATGCCTGGTGACGGCTTTATTAAAACCGTTTCCAATGAATATGGGATTGCATTCAGCAAAGTGAAAGTTTGTTTTGATGTTTCCATTGTGGTAATGGCAGTACTTCTTTCCTTCTGTGTTTTCAAAAATATTAATGGGATTCGGGAAGGCACTCTTTTGGCAGCGTTTCTGGTAGGATTGATCATTCGACTACTTCAGAATCCACTGCGCTTTGTGAAAAAACAGTTGATCAAAGCATAGAGATTTACGCCTTTCTTCAATTCCTCATGGAGTTTGGATGGTTGCGTAATTACTCCGAAAAATGGAGCGCAACCGCTGCCGGTACTTTCCTTAATCAGAGTAGAGGATATCGCCATTCCCATGTTACCATAGCACTTCCAGTGTTTTGGTAACTTTCATGTTACGTTGAATGGTGAACCGGTTTCGTCAAGTAGCCACTGCACTTCCAGTGTTTTGGTAACACTCCGGCAAAGCAATTGCTTCACAATTGGCTTTTGCAGATTTGTTGATTGCCAGTGTCAGTTTTGAGGCATTCTTTTTCCCGGCCCGGGAAATTTTTCTTTACGGTCTTTGGGTGGTGGTGGAGGATTTAACAGAAATTCCCGTAATTCTTCCGGTGACATTGACATCAGAAACTGGGTTTGACCCTCTATAATTTTATCCGCATTTTCTGCACGTTCTTTGTATTCCTCTGTCAACCGTTTTACGCGACTTTCCAATTCTTCAACCATACGGCGATTATCTTCAAGCTGGCGCATAAATTCGGCACGAACCATGTCACGAAAGGCATTTTTAGACTCTTCATTTTTGTCTTCCAGATAACTGACCAGAAGAGAGACCTGCTTTTCGATTTCTTTTGCTCGTTCTGCACGAAATTCTTCCACCTTTACTTCCATTTGCTCCCGAAAAGCTTCGGGATTTTTTTTCATCAAAATCAGAAGCTCATTGCGTGTATCATCATCTAACCGATCAAATGCCTGTTTTAGCATCATCCAATGGTGCATTCCTCTGGGACCGGGCATTTTTTCCCCCCGGGTACGAGGATCACGATCACCACCAGGACCTTCTCCAAATCTCTTTTCCTGGGGAAAATCAGGCGGAGGAGGAAACAGAACATCTTCTTCTGGCTCTGAAACAAAATTAATCTCTTCCGCTGACGCCGGCAAAACCATAGCACATACGCCAGAAAATATCCAAAGCAATAACCATATTTTCATAAATATCCTCTTTTTCTCTCAAATTCACCATCCACAGGCATAATAAGCCAGTTCAGTTTCTGCGGAAATCATGGCGCCTTCGTGTTGAAACTCACTCCAATCGTACTGGGAAGCATACTGCAACATTTCCTCTGCTACTGGGGTTGATTCCTCGTTTCCCATCTCTCGCACAATCGTAATAATCCCGACTGCAATCACCAAAGCAGCACAGGCTGTCCACATCCGGTGCAGCCACAAGGGACGAATTACCTTAAATGGCTTCATTTGCCGAGCTTTGTGGGCTGCTGCCGCAAGAATAATATCGTCAATTTCCGGAGGAGGTGTTTTTTCTACAACCGGAGGCGCGCTATTCCAGATTTCCCGGAATGCAGCACATTCCGGACAGTTCCGGCAATGGTTCTCGATTTCTGGATCAGCGTGACCTGTGACGGTCAATTTTTCAAGAATTGCCGCGCACTCTTTTTTGTCATTTGTCATCCGCATTATTTCACCCATGTTTCGAGTTGTTTTCGTAAATTTTTCAACGCATACTGCATTCTTGCCAGAGCTGTATTCAATGAACAGCTCTGGCGTTCGGCAATTTCCCTGAAGGAAATCCCGTTCTGCCGCCAGATAAAGACTTCTTTCTGTTCAATTGGAAGCATCTGTATCGCCTCACCAATCGCTTTTGACAATTCCGAACGGTCAAGATTTCTCCATGGCTCACTGCCATGCTGCACAATTTCGGGCGTATCCTCTTCGTCCACAGAAAATACGTACCCGTGGCGCGCGACCCTGCGAAAACGATCCATCGCCATATTATGTGCAATCCGAAACAACCATGCCCGAAATTGATTACGCTCATCATACATCGGTAGTTTGTCGATAACTTTCAACCACAACTCCTGAAAAAGATCGTCGGCATATTCCGGGTTAAGGGAATTTAAATAGCTGTATACCATTTTTTTATATCGAACATACAGTTCAAGAAAAGCATCTCGGTCTCCTTTCTGGAACATTTCGATCAGTTCTCGATCACTGAGTATTTTTTCTTTGTCATTCATTGAAACGCTGTTTTCCCGA
>CALGPR010000386.1 GCA_937960425.1 uncultured Lentisphaeria bacterium | reverse complement strand
CCCCTTGATTTATCTCCCTTCCGGTGGCATACTATATTGAATTAACCCCTAAATGGGTTAATATAAAAAACTGCAACCTCACGAAGAACACAGGCCGATAATCACTAAGCAATTGTTATTTCAGCGGGTTATTTTAGTTGCAGATCTGTGGATGTCAACGGAAGAAAAGAAAAAGAATGGAAAAAAGAATGAAACGAAGCACTTTTATTTTATTCCTGCTCAACGGTAGCCTTCTCCTTTCCACCTTTACCAGCGGCTGCCAAAGCAGTATGTCCCCCATAACTGTCCAACCGCCCGGATTAATCAAAGCAGATCCGCAGGACATTCTCGCTGGAGAAATGAAAAGTGAAAAAATATATCACGACGGGAAACATAATGCGTTTACCGGCTTATGCAGCTGGAATGATCAAATTGTTGTCGTTTTTCGCCATGCCTCCAGCCATATGAGTTTCGATGGAGCTATCAAGGTTTTAGCAAGTAAAGATGGCAGACATTTTGATGAATTATCGCAAATTTCCATTGACAACTATGATCTCCGCGATCCTAAAATTCTGAATGTTGATGGCACATTGTATCTATATACCGGCTCGGTTGATGGGGCAGATCCTTCGCGGAAAACAACGGTCTCCCGTCTTTATACCTCCACTGACGGAAAGAACTGGCAGGAAAAAACAATTTCCGGCTTATTACCCGACAGCTGGCTCTGGGGCATCCATTACAACGGCAAAGAATTTTATGGTTCTGCCTATATCCGCAATATTAACAATAGCGGAAAAACTGGAGCTGCCCTCTATCGCAGCAAAGATGGAGCAAACTGGGAACACTTCTTTGATGTCCCCCGCTCCAATGCCAACGAAATTTTCCTTGACACCGATCAAAACGGGACCCTTTACGCCCTTGTCCGTAACAGCGATTTACCCTATTATCCGCAACTCCTGACAATCGAAGATCCGGAAAAGCCCAATACCTTCTCCATGCGGGAACTCCCATTTACTTTGCAAGGCCCCTTCCTGAAACGCTTCGATGACGGGGTTTTGTTAATCGGGCGCCGCTGGGAAGAACCGGGAAGTCCAGCGTTCTTCGGCGGCGAAGGAATCTATGCACCAAGAATGGAAATGATTTACCTCAAAGATGACCTGACAATCCGCCGTCTTGGCATCATTCCAAGTCTCTTTGACTGCTCCTATGCCGGCTGGGCAGAACTCCCGGACGGAACGGTTGCCATCTCTTACTACAGTTGCCAGGAAGGAGATAAAGATTGGCACTCTCCGGGAATTTACATGATGACCCTGCCTGCATCAGTATTTACGAAAGCCGGTATTCAAAACATGAATGAACATTAATATGTCTTTAACAGATTTACCGGTTGGTACTGCTCCTATAGCGTTACCGGTTGATTATTTTCCAACACCATTTCTCGCCGTCATCTGGAGAAACTGGAATCTGGTTTCCTGCAAACGCCTGGCACAAGTGCTTGCTACAGATCCGGAAACAATCCGCTATTGTGGCAAACTTATGGGGCTGGTACCAGATACCAGAGCTTTACGGCATTGGCAAAAACGGGGCTATTTGACAATCATCCGCCGAAACTGGCAATTACTGGACTACGGACAGTTATTAATTCTCCTTGGCTGGACTGCGGAACAGCTGGCTTTCACTCTGCGTGAAGAAGACTTTTTCTGGACTAAACTGGGAGAACTGAAACCAACAGTTTCAGAAAAAGTTTACTACCGCCCTTTAACGCCCAAAGAATTTTCCCGCTGTGCTGAAATCCGTGAAATCGTCCTTTCGCAAAAAAAAATAACAGGCACTCCGACTGAAATTCCTTTTGAATTTCTTGATCGATACGGGAAACACCCCGCCACCGGGTCGAAACATTCCTCCTACGGCTTGCGGATGATCTACTCCTATTCCGCACTTTTCGGCGATCCTTTGTTGGAGGAAGAAAATGATTCTTATCCGGAAACCTTGCTGGCGGAGTATGCAAACTCAGGAATCAATGCAGTGTGGTTACAGGGAATCCTTTACACACTTGTTCCCTGGACAGATGATGAAAAAAGCTCCCGACATTGGCAAAAACGTCTTGCTGCATTGAAAAAACTGGTTGCACGTGCCGGAAAATACGGCATAAAAGTTTTCCTCTATTTTAATGAACCCCGGGCAATGCCCCCGGCATGTGAGAGTTTCAAACGACATCCCGACTGGGGCGGAGCAACAACAGGAAACGGCCAACTGCGTACTTTCTGCATACACTCTCCGGAAATGCTTCAAGCATTTGAAAACGGGGTTAAATCATTATGCAGTGAAATCCCGGAGCTGGGTGGTTTTCTCGCCATTACCATGAGTGAAAACTGGACGCATTGTCTGTCGCGTTCCCAACAGGAACTGGCCTTCCCCTGCCCCCGTTGTACCGGCAACTCTCCGGCCGAAAATGTCATCGCTGTTCTGCAAGCTGTTGTCCGCGGAATTGCGGCCGCAGGAACCTGCCAGGAAATCATTGCCTGGTCATGGCAATGGAGTACCGAATGGGATGAAGAAGTTCTTGCTGCCCTGCCGCCACAGGTAAAAATCATGTGCGTCAGCGAGTACGCTCTTCCGACTCTTTCGGAAGGCATCCCCGGTGTTGTCAATGATTATTCTATTTCTCAAGTCGGGCCGGGAAACGTTGCCAAACGGTTATGGGCTCTGGCAATCCGGCACGGCCATTCGGCATTGGCAAAAATTCAAATGAATAATTCCTGGGAATTGTCTGCAATTCCATACCTTCCTGTCCCTCAATTAGTTGCCGAACACATTCGCAGGATCAAAATGTGCGGAATAACAAATTTTCTACAGTCCTGGACACTTGGTGGCTATCCTGGCGGGAATCTGGAATTGACGGATATATCTTTGGAAGAATGGGCAGCGCAGCGTTTTCCCGACAAAGATATCCCAGTTATTCTGGCAGTAACAGCAAAATTCAGCGAAGCATTTACCCATTTCCCTTTGCATGAAACAGCCCTGCTGTATTTTGGCCCGCAAAATCTGGGATGTGCTAATCCACTTTATGCGGAACCGACCCATTACCGGGCAACAATGGTCGGCTTTCCTTATGATGATTTGCCTTCATGGTGTGGCGGCCATTTTTCAGGAGAAGTTCTTGAAGAATCGTTTCGCAAACTGACCGTGCTTTGGGAAGGAGCACTCGAAACGCTCAGAAATGTTCCTGCTTCGCCGGGAAAAAATGACTTGTGGGTTATGGCCGAAAGTGCATACTGCCATTTCCGAAGCACTTACTGTCAGATTCGGTTCATTCGTTTACGCAATGCGGGAAAATACCACGAGTGTCTGCCGATAGTCCGGGAAGAAATCAATCTGGCCACACGAATGTTGAAAATGGTTCAAACCGATTCTCGAATTGGTTTTGAAGCGGGCAATCAATATGCTTATACCGCCAACGATCTATTAGAAAAAATTATTAACTGCTATGCCATTTATCGGCAATTTTCAGAGAAGGAAGAATCCCATCATGCGTAAATTCAGTGTTCTCATCAGTACAATTCTGCTCGGAATCACCAGCCTTGCGGGCTTGGAAATCCGGCTGCCAGATTCCCCGACTGTAGTGGAAAAAAAAGCGGCAGAAGAATTACAGCACTACTTGACGGAATCACTTGGTACCGCATCCTGCACGAGAAATGGCAAAGAGGTCATCTTTCACTTGGGCGACACTCCTGTCGCCCGCTCTAACGGAATCAAGGTTGATGAACTTGCTGAAGAAGAGTGGATCATCCGCAGTGATCGGGAGAATGTGATTCTCGCCGGCGGAGGCATACGCGGGACATTATATGCAGTTTACCATTTCCTTGAAGACGTCCTCCAGGTTCACTGGTGGACCCAACAGGAGGAAAGTATCCCCAATTACCCGGACGGACTTCCTCTTCCCGAGCTGAATCTGCGGGGGATTCCGGCATTTCGCCAACGTGATATTTACCGAAGCTGGAACAACATGGAACCGGATGGCGGACGTTTTGCTGCTCGCAACCGCCTGAATCGTGATGGCGATCAGGTAATCCGACCGGAATTTGGAGGATCGGTTACTTATGGAAAACCATACTTTGTCCATACCTTCAATTTGTATTTTCCAGAAGAACAATACTTTGCTGAACACCCGGAATTTTTTGCTCTGCACAACGGGCAGCGGGAAGCCGGGCCGACTTCACAACTGTGTTTGAGCAACATGGAAATGCGCGAGGAACTGTTCCGCCGACTTCAAGAATTTATCCTTGCAGACGAAGAAAAAGCCAAAGTTGACAATGTTCCTGCTCCATTGATTTACGACATTTCCGCCAATGACGCTCGGAATCCCTGTGAATGCCCGGAATGCCGGAAGATCGTAGAGCGCGAGGGAGCAGAATCCGGGGTTCTGCTCGACTGCATTAATGATATTGCAGGAAGGTTGAAAAAATTCCGCCCGAATCTTTTTATCAGCACTCTTGCGTATTACCACACCGAAACTCCCCCAAAAAATCTTCGTGCTGCAGACAACGTTATTATTCGTCTTTGTGATACTGCCACCAATCAGGCACAACCTTTTACTGCACAGGAAAATCAACCTTTTTTAACGTTACTCAAGCAATGGAGTCACAAAGCCAAACAACTCGGGATCTGGGATTACTCAATCACCTATATGATTCCTTCCGGGCCCTTCCCGCATGAATATACCCTTGCGGAAAACATAAAACTTTATCGTGACAATGGCGTCCAATTTCTTTTCTGGGAACATGAATCGGTGGAATGTGCCGACATGCATGCCATGAATGTATGGTTGGAAGCAAAATTGATGGAAAACCCGGATGCAGACTTCGAGCAGCTCCTTCATACATTTCTGACAGGATATTATGGAGAAGCTGCACCAATGATCGCGCAATACCGGAAATTGTTGCGGGATTCTGCCCTTCGCAACAAAACCAATATCAACTGGTTTGCCAACCCGCCCGCATTCACGCACGTGGATTATAAAACTGCTGCAGCATCCCAGCAACTCTTTGATGACGCAGAACGTGCTGTTGCCCAAAACCCGGTATTGCTTAAAAGAGTTCGGCGTGCACGCCTGAATCTTGACCGGATCTGCGGACTGAATTTGCGACGTTTGATCTCTCAATTCATCGATATAACCGGAAAAACTCCGGCCGACTGCCCTCTTGACCGCGATACCCTTGCCGAACGGGCACATGCAACCTGGACAGCCACAATCCGGGAACTGGTTGCTCCAGAAAAACAGGAAAAGTATTTGAAGCAGGCTGATGCGGAATATGAGCTTGTTCGGAAAATCGAATTTGTTCCATTCCGCAAACCATCAAAATTTGCGGGGCTGAACTATGTCGACTTGCCGGCAGAAGAAACACAATTGTTTTCAAACAAAATTCAAATTGTCAGCGACCAGACGGCGGAAGCCGGATGCGCAGTTCGGATTCCCCGGGATAATGAACTCCCCTTAAAAGGAGCAATGTACGTTCCCTTGACTGGCCAGGGAGGGGCCGCCGGAAAAATCACTGCTGACGATATTCCCGGCCCAGGATATCACTGGTATCATTTCGCCACAATCAAACCTCAACAAAGCGCCTATTATTACTTTACCAGCGACTGGACAACACAATTTCCTTTGAATAGCGTCGTTGCCAATGATACCGATGACCGGCCGTTTGAACTCTGGGTCAGTGTTAAATTTACCGGGCCAGCCTACCCATTCGGCGACCAATCAGAAGAAAACGCAGTCTGGATCGAACGAATTGTTCTGATAAAAAGTGAAAAATAACGAAAAAGACGCATTGCTTTTCCCGGCAATGAAGGTAAACTATCTGACCGTAGAGATACGGTTATTTTTGCAGGAGAATCACGATGATAAAAGTTGCTCAATGCTGGGATGACGGCGTCATTAATGATGCCCGTGTTGCTGATCTTTGTCGGAAATATGGAGCAAAGGCCACTTTCAACCTCTGCCCGGGAAGCCACCTGAAAAAACACCGGATTACGGAAGGGTGGTTTTTTAAAGACAATTACTGTCCCGGCCGTCTGGCCTGGGATGAAGTTCGTGACGTCTATAATGGATTTGAAGTCGCGTCCCATACCATGTGCCACTGCAATGCCGCGGAAGTTGATGCAAAAATGTTTCTGGAACAGGCGGTCAGTGCCAAACGGGTATTGGAAGACCATTTTTGCCGGCCCTGCAACGGTTTTGCCTGGCCTTATGGTGCCAGTACTGAAGAAACCAGGGATCTGTTGCGGCATGCTGGTTTTGCTTACGGCAGAACAACAGGATATGTTGAACACGTAATTCCCTGTGGCGACCCGATGGAACTGCACAGCAATTGCCACTTTCAGAATCCAGAAT
>CALGPR010000385.1 GCA_937960425.1 uncultured Lentisphaeria bacterium | reverse complement strand
AAAAAATGATACAGTATAAGAAATAAAACATTCATTCTGCCTATCCGATCAGGGATTGCCCAATTCGAACCGGCTTGAAAATTTCATGAATTAGCACGTTGTCTCATACGCGTAGCTGCCAGGGATTTTTAATTGCAAAAGGCATGCCTGCTGGAGAAGCATTGCCGACCAGAACTCAGGGAGTACATTATATATGGATCAGATCACTTATCGCCTTGCGGAAGAAAAAGATGTCGACGTTTTACTTGGCTTGATCAAGGAACTTGCTGAATATGAAAAAATGACAGATCAAGTTCTCAACTCCCCAGAATTGATGCGGGAATGGTTTTTTAAAAAACAGGCAGCCCAGGCGTTCCTGGCTGAAGTTGATGGGGAAGCCGTTGGCATGGCAATCTTTTTCCGAACCTATTCAACATTTGTCGGTCGGGGCGGGATCCATTTGGAAGACCTCTTTGTGAAAAAAGCCTTCCGTGGGCAGGGCATCGGAAAAACTCTGCTGAGGAAAGTTGCAGCAGTCGCTGTAACAGAAGGCTGCGGCCGTATGGAATGGAACTGTTTGAACTGGAATACGCCCAGTATTGAATTTTACCATTCTCTTGGAGCAATTCCCCTGAGTGAGTGGACCTATTACCGCCTTGCGGGAAAGACTCTTGAAACTGTGGCAAAACCACAATAGAACTCTACAAACAGCAAAAAGCAGGAAATAATTTTGTAAAAGCAAAACTTTGCGCCTATAACAAATGACGAGGCGATGCTCCGCCGTCGGGGACTGCCCAAATGCTGAGCCGGCATGCGGGTTCTCTGATTAAGCTGAATGTGAGAGATTTATTCCCCTGACGTGTAACGTATTTACCTTCATTGATGGAACTGCTTCCGTTCAGTAAAACAATGACTTTCCGGGTGTTCCTGCTCCTTCTACTCATTTATGCCCTGAAATAATATTTATATTTCAGGCAATTGCTGCTGTATATTCTTCAAGTCGAACCGCCAAAATCTTCATTCCCAGACTTGGAAATCGATAATGCCAATGGTATATTATAAAATAAAATTGATATCCGAACAAAACTTCAAGAAAGGAATGAAGGAAAATGGCCTTAGTCAGTCTGCGTGAAATGCTTCAGGACGCACGCCGCAAGCGTTACGCTGTCCCGATGTTTGACGTTTCCAATGTTACAATGATCCGTGCTGCGGTCGAAGTTGCCGAAGAAATGAACTCTCCAGTCATTCTCGCGGCAATCGAACCGGACCTTGCCGGCAACCTGCTGCAATACTGGAGCCAGGCAGCGCATTTTGCCGCAAACTCCGCAAAAGTTCCGGTCTGTCTTCACCTCGACCATGCGACAACGTTTGATCTCTGTGTCCGTTGTGCCGATGCAGGCTTTACCGGAGTTATGCTTGATGCCTCAGCCGAAGAATTTGATAAAAACGTAGAGTTGACTGCGCAAGTTTGCAAAGAAATGCGCCGTCGCGGTGTTGGCGTCGAAGCCGAACTCGGACACGTTGCCACAAGCGCAATCGGCTACGGCGACAATGTTTCAGAAAGCGGCCACAAAGATGACAGTGTTTCAGTCTTTACTGAACCGGCATCTGTTGTAGAATTCATTGACCGTACCGGTGTTGATGCTCTTGCTGTTTCCATTGGCACGGCACACGGGGTTTACGAAACTGCGCCGAAGTTGGACATTGAACTGCTCAAGGAAATCAATCGTGTTTCTGAAGTCCCGCTTGTTCTTCATGGCGGATCCGGGACACCGGATGATCAGCTCCGCGCCGCCATTGAAAACGGCATTGCAAAAATCAATATTTACTCTGAGCTGACCTCTGCCTGGAACGGGACAATGCTGGAATTTCTGAAGAGTCGCAAAACCATGTCCTGCTGGATGAGCGTTGCCTGGAAAGAACCGGAAGCGGCTTTGCGTGAAGTTATGCGCAAAAAGATCCTTCTTTTCGGCTCCAACCGCCAGTTCTAAAAAAGAACAAATCTATTTTGTTCTTCCAGAATCGAAAAAGCCGTGAGCAATTATGTCGCTCACGGCTTTTTTATTGCAGCTCTTCCAAGGGCAACGGATCATGATACCTCAGGTCTCCGTTCTGTCTATCAACTTCATTCTGCCCGGGTTCCGGTTTCCCGACTTTCCTTGGCATCAATTTTAATTGGAATCCCATGACGTTTCACAGTCCGATCATCCAGTAAGAAGTTCCCATCGCAATGGAGATAACTCCCATTGAATACTTCTATCATCGTTCCAGTCCAATCACTGTTTATCCAGTTCCCATTATGAATCGTGTTGTCACGGATTACTCCGCGATAAACCGAGTTCAGATAAATGGCATTGGCTCCGGAATTATTGATTCGATTCCCAGTAATTTCCACATCTCCGGCAATGATACTGAGAGAAATTCTGCACGCTTCCTGGGCAATATCATCTTCTTTATAAAAAGATATCCGCAGAATGCCGAGATCCCACTCCGATGCTCCGATAATTTTGATAGTCTCTTCTACGGCTCCGTCATATTCCCGCCGAACACAAACACGACGGCGGGGGAACCATTCATCCAATACCAGAGGATCTGCTGTCTCCAACGAAAGAACTCCTCTGGCATCTGGTTTCATCTCATAAACAGTATCTTCAAAGATTTGATCCCCGTCTACAGGAACCATGTCATCCCCGAACTGCGTCACGACAATCGCAGCGCGGCCGCTCCCTAACAGAAAAGAATTTTCCAAATCAACGGAATTGATTGTTCTTCGCGTACAGTTCCCGGAAAAGAAGTTATCCCGAATCACAAGTTCCCGAATCTGTCCAGTCGCCAGAACCCCGCTTTGAACCGTATCAATAATGCGGCAATTGTCAACAACAGATTCTGCACAGCCATCCAGAGTAATGCCATTCAGCGCCTTCGCAATCCGGCACTCGTAAATTCCAACATTCCGGCAATTCGTCAACGTCATCACCGGGGATGTGAAATTTTCAAATTCCGATCCGACCGTACGGACATCCGAGGAATCTGCGGCAATCAGGGCAGGCACGCTCCCATCAATCGCCACAACATTCTCTACACATCCGCCCCGGGTGTGTTCCAACCGCACACTGACGTTTTCCAAACGGGCATCGCGGATGGTTATGTTTTCTGAGTTGTTGAAAGATAGAAAAGCATGTAAATTTTTTTCTGTGCCGGGAATGCTGAGAAAACGTAAAGTCCCCCCACTCCATACCACATCCCGTATTTCAGAAAAAGCAATTCCAGCCGGATCCGTTCTGCCAATTCCATTCCAGGATAATACAGCACCAGTACCATCAACCCTGCCACCAGTAATACCGGCCACAGTTACCGTGGCAGAAAGATCGTATTTGCCGGGCGGAAAATAAAGGGTTCCGCCGCCGACATCACGCCAGGCATTGACCGCCTGCTGTAAAGCCACAGTATCATCCTGGTCATCATTCGGGATGGCGCCAAACTGGCTGACATCCACAACCGGTTCCGCCGCCCAAACGGAACCGGTCAGCACGCAAGACATAAGCGCAGGAAATAAAATTTTATTTTTCATCTTCTCCTTTCGGCAAAGCTTCAATGGCGTCAGCCAGAGCTTTGCGATAACCGGCAAGCACATCGTAATCCCGGGTATAGTCGCCACGCTTGATGGTAACGATGGAATCCGGGATATCCAGCAATGGGTTTTCTTTGCCGTTCAAGCGTTTGCGCAAGAGTGCAAAATACTCGTAGTCCTCAATCCCATCGCGCATATTTTCCAAGCGAATTGACGGCAACCACTTCTTATCAGGAGCCGGATAGATCAATACACCACACATTTCCCGCCCCCAGCGATCATAATAGCTGTTTGCGTTAATCTCTTCATTTGTCCAGTCAATCCCGGTCGGAATTTTACTGTTATCCCGCAATAACGGACGGTAGAAACAATAGTACCCGATTCCCTTGGCATCTTCCTTGAACGCCATCCAGGAGCAAATTCGAGGGGCAATGCCGGGCAAATCAAGCATGAAGGACGGATCGTCATAGACCCAATAGAAACACTTTGTGCCGCCTTGTTCACGGATATCAGCAAAGTTTTCATCTCCGGTAACCGCAAGGAACCATATATCCATCAGCTCAGTAGAAATATCCATTTTTTCTCCGATATTGCTGAGTTTGACACCGGGGAAACGTTCTCTGAGCCATTTACACATCTTGGCAGCCTCTTCCAACCGGTACTTGACGGTTTCCTTGTCAGAATGCATCAATTCGTCAAACCCGTGAATCACTGCAATATCTTCAGCTCCATATTTCTTCAGTAAATCAAGACGTTTCTGAATGATCGGGGCGATTTTTTCCAGGTACTCCGGGTTGTATTTGTAATAATCTTCTGCTTCCGTATCGCAAATATACCAGAGGCAAACCCAGTTCATCCCGTTTTCGAGGCAAAATTCCAAATCTTCTTCGCGAGGCGTCCATTTATAATTGGTATACATGCTGTTGGGACTCAGGCGATGTTCCAGCAGGATTTTACAGTATTCTCGAATGAGTTCCCGATCGTCCGGGTCCACCCAACCACCGCAGAATGTCACCAATTCGCCACGCAGAGGCAAAGAAAAGTCGCGAACTTGAACGGTAAAGTTGAATGTTTCCTCTTCTCCGCCATCGGCAAATTTTAATTCAGCCTCGTAGGTGCCCGGTTCCTGTCCGGCAGGGACGTCGACCGTAATCCAATAGGGCTGTAACCGATTCTCAACAGCAACCACCTGATTTGGCAAAAGAACATCCGGCCAGAACCCGGTACGACTGGTCGGATAGTAAAAACTTTTCACCACTTCGACATACCCAACGGGATAAATGTGTATGTTCTCTTCCGGAATTGTAAAGATTTCACCATCTTTTTCCAGAGTTGGCACTTCATCAACACTGACAGTCAACTCATTAAGAGGCCGATTGGGAATCACTACCACTTGGAAACTCTCGCGATCGCGCCCGCCAGCCATCAATTCAAATTCATTACGTCCATCTCGAAACGGTTCGTCGCGAAAAACTTTATCCGTTGGCGCCTTTGCCAATAAAACCATTGCATCACTGCTGCGCAGTTTTCCTTCGCGGGAAAGAGCATCGACAACGGTCAGGAGCTCCCGGAAAGAAGTCAATTTACCGTAGTCCTCTTTCTCCCCGAGAATGCGGCGGGAATTGAGCAAAGCAGTACATTCCTGCTGTGCCTGACTGAGCGTTTCCGCGTAACTTCCGCATTGCGAGAATGGTTCAAACCGGGCAAAATCCCGCTGCAATTCCGCCAGATCTTCCCGAATTGCATCATTACGGCGTGCAGCCGCCTCCTGTGCAGTATCCAGTTTGAGTTCGTCAATATAAAAAACCGATTCCGGCTGAATCCAGCAGCTGAACTGAATTTCTGCCACATCGCTTAAATCCACTTTGTCTCCCGGTTCGTGGCCGGTAGGATTGACAAAATCGGCAAGATTCACCTCAAAAGTCCGGGTTGTCGAGGGAAAAGCGTAAAAATCTCCTGCAGGAATATCGCATTGTTGTCCTCCAACAAGTTCCTTCCCTTCAGAATTGACAAAGCGGAAAGTCAAAAAACGCAATACCTTTTCCGGGCTGGGCGAATGAATTGTCAAACGCATTGTAGAATAAGGAGTCCAATCGGTAATTGTCGGCTTTAATCGAATATACCCTTTGTCATCCGGGAACTTCAGCTCAAGGCTCTTCTTTCCATCCGAAGCAAAGTTAATGGATGGTTGAAAAGAAGCTCCTTCATATGCAGTCCATTCTCCGCCCATGTCCTCAGGGGATTCAAAACTGATCCCTTCAGCAATGGAACCAGCCCGAACTGCCGGCACAGCAAACAATGCCGCCAAT
>CALGPR010000384.1 GCA_937960425.1 uncultured Lentisphaeria bacterium | reverse complement strand
AAAACGGAGACACAACCTATGACATTTCAATGGAAACATTGTATTGCCGCTCTGGCTCTTCTTGCCGTGTCTACATTCCGTGGATATGCGGTAGAAAAAATTGAAATTACCCCATCAAATGATCTGGCTGTCTTTGCCCCGGGAGAAGAAGCCGCATTTCAGATGGAATACCCGAAAGCAATCAATGCTTCTTCCTCGATTCAGGTAACTGATTTTGACAGGAATGTTGTTTTTGAACAGAAAAACCATGGATCCATGGGCGCGATCAGTTTCAGTGATTTGAAAAATGGGTATTATGAATTGATGGTGGAAACCTTTGATGCGGCAGGGGATGTTACGGCTAAGGGGATGTTGCCGTTTGCCATCATTCCGAAATTTGACCGTGATTCCATCGACTGGTCAAAAAATCAATTTGGCGCAATGGTGATGCCGCACCATCCATATCCTTTGGAAGACCGGGAACTTGATGCCCGTTTTATGGAACGTATCGGGATACGGTTTGTTCGCAGCCAACGCCTTTGCTGGATGCAGATGCAGCCGGATAAAGACAAACCGATTGATTGGGAAACTGCTGACAAGGAAGTCGCCATTTACCAGAAATACGGCCTCGATATCGTCGCAAATACGGCATGGCCGTTACAACCTTGGGCCGCGGATGGCGAAGGACAACAGGATTTTGTGCCCGACAAATCATTTCCGAAACCGGAATATATAGAGCCCTTAAGTGATTTCATGACCGCTTTGGCGGAACGCTATAAAGGCAAAGTCGCCTATTGGGAAGTGGGAAATGAGGTTGACGCCAACCTCTTCTGGATTGGCAGAATTGAAAATGCTCGTCGGGGCGACAACAATGCGATCATTCAAGATTTTGGCGATTATTACACAATAATAGCCAAAGCGATCCACGCCGGAGATCCGGACGCAAAGGTTGGCCCGAATACTACCGGGGCTGCGCCGGATGGGGTGACATACCGGAATTGGCTTGAAGAATTTTTAAAACATGACGAAGCGGTTGCAGAACTTGACTTCTTTTCCACCCATTACAAAGCGGATCTGCCGAAGATTCGCGAAGTTCTTGCCACGAAAGACAAAGGCGACATCGATATCATCATTACTGAAATTGGCGGAATTTGCTCTCCGCTCGGAGATGTCCGCAATCCGACATGGGAAGAAAAGGTTTTCAATATTCCAATTACCTATAATCATTACGCAACGGAACTGTTTTATAACGGCAAAGCATTGTGTTATTTCCTGCTCCGAGAGCTGACGCACGAACCACCGGTGAACTGGTTGACCGGATTGCTGGACAAGGATTTTACCATTTTCCCGGAATATGTTTCTTTTGCTACACTGGTCCGCAAACTTGCTGGCGCAGATCCTTTGATGGAATTGAACCTGGTGAAAGCGACAACAGCCGGCTGGGGACAAGGATTTGCATTTACACGCAACGGAGAACAGATTAACGTACTGATGCTGCTTGACGCGGACAAGGCGGATATGACAGTTTATACTGATGACCACCAGGTGCTGGTCACGGACATCATGGGCCGCGAAAAAAAATGTCAAAGCTGTTGATGGAAAAGTTGTTCTGCCAATTTCCAAAATGGAGCCGTTAATTGTTACCGGTGCGATCAAAGGATTGCCTGGTGAAATACAATATCCGCAGCCGCAATTGTTGAAGAGTTATAAAACGGAAGTAGAGTC
>CALGPR010000383.1 GCA_937960425.1 uncultured Lentisphaeria bacterium | reverse complement strand
CCGGGGTTTCTGTCATGCGCTGAAATTGAATTTTTTCGGTATCATTTCGATCCATAAAGTGTTAAAACTCCAGTTCTGTTTGCGATAAATTATTGTACATCCGTCGCAAATACGCTTCAAAACGCTGCCGTTCTTCTTCGGTAAAGCCGTTGAGAGAAACTGAGTTGACACATTCATAACGTGGCAGGATTTCATTTTCTACCAATTTTTTTCCTGCTTCAGTCAACCCGATTTGGATTGCCCGCCTGTCATTGGTATGGCTTCGCCGTTCCAGATAGCCTTTTTCTTCCAGCAAATTGAGCAGCTTGGAAATCGTTGCCGGTTCAATGTCACAGGCAGCCGCCAAGTCTTTTTGCATGCAAGCTCCGTGCAATGCCAGAAAAGTCAATACTTTCGGTTGTCCCGGAGATAAGCCGATCGCGTTCATCAATGGACGCACTTTGTTCTTTTGCGCATGAAATGTCTTCAGCACAATTAGATTAAATGGAATTTTCATAGTAGTAAGCTTCCATATTATTAATATAATAAAAAAGTTTCAAAGCTAACTATATCACAAAAAAAATTGATTGCAAGAAAATTATAGCGATAAAATAAAAAAAGCCCGGCAAAATTACAGGGCGGAAAAACTCAGAACAGGATAACGAGTTATCCATTATTATTGGCATTGTCTTTTTCTTTACGGAGGCGTTCCAGATCTGATTCCGCAAATTCAACTACTTTTTCAAATTTGGGCAGATTGCATGCGGAGTCGACATCAATTAATGTTTTATGAGCTTCAACGACAGTTTCAGCAGTATTCAATGCATCGCCATTTCCAGAAATTTCGGAAAAACTTCCAGTAGAATCCTCATTTTTATCGATGAAGTCAAAGAGTTTTTCAACGCCGAGGCCTCTCAACAGCCCTCGGTTGAAGTCGCCGGCATTCACGATCTGAACGCGCATATTGGTACTTTTTCCCTTCAAACCGATCATCGACAAAATGCCCATAAACGTACTGTCCATTCCGACACATTCCTGTAAATCAATGGAAACCAGACGTGCGCCTTTGAGCTTTTTGGCAAAATCCCGTAAAGGCACACCGCATTCAAAGTTTGCCCGTCCCGATACTTTGATCTGATATTCGTCGCCGTTTTCCGCGATCAGGACTTCCCCTTTCTGCATGTCTCATCCTCCTTTCTGCAAAGCAGTTTGATTTACTTGACCAGTACAGCCTTGATGCGGCGGACGCCGCGGCTGGAACTTTCTTCTTTCAGAATTTTGAACTTTCCAAGGTCAGCAGTGTTTGCCGCGTGCGGGCCGCCGCAAATTTCGCAGCTGACATCTCCAATCGTATAAACTCGTACACGATCACCATATTTATCCCCAAAGAGCCCCATTGCCCCTTTCTTGCGTGCTTCTTCGACTGTCATTTCCTCGCAGACAACTGGGATTTTGCGGGAAATCGCTTCATTTACCAGTCTTTCTGCCTCGGCGATTTGTTCCGGGGTCATCTTTTCTTCGTGCGAAAAGTCGAAGCGGAGCCGTTCTGCAGTAATATTAGACCCACGCTGTTCGACGTGTGTTCCAAGCACACGGCGCAAAGAGGCCTGAAGCAGGTGAGTGGCAGTATGAAGGGCTGCAGTCGCTTCACTGTGGTCGGCAAGCCCGCCTTTGAATTTCTGTTCTGACCCTTTCCGGGAAAGCTCCTGGTGTTTTTCAAACGCGG
>CALGPR010000382.1 GCA_937960425.1 uncultured Lentisphaeria bacterium | reverse complement strand
CCATTCTTCGGGCGGAACAAACGGCGTAATCTCCCGCTCGATCTTTTCCGGCACATCCGTATCGACCAGCTCCAACAAATTGGTCAGCCGTGTTACATGGGTATCCACGGGAAACCCGGGTAATCCGAAGGCATTTCCCAAAATCACATTAGCACTTTTACGGCCGATTCCTGGAAGCGCAGTCAATTGTTCCATCGTCCGCGGTACTTCATTCTGGTACTCGTCAGATAAAATTGCTGCCGTTTTGAGCAAATTTGCTGCCTTAGCCCGATATAACCCCAGTGTTTTGATATGAGCTTCCAGCTCCTCCTGTGACATCTTTGCCATGGATCGAGCATCCGGGGCAACCAGGAAAAGCCCTTTGGTTACTTCGTTGACCCGGTCGTCGCGGCATTGTGCAGACAAAAGCACTGCCACCAGCAACTGAAACGGCGTCTCGTGTTCCAGTGGGCAAGTCAATTCACCATAATGCGCATCCAAGGCTCTGCGAATTTCCTCGAGCCGCTTTACTGCTGCATGTTTCATTTTCTATGATTTGTATTTTTTACCAGTTCAATGAAATTGCCAAGCAGGCGCAATCCAGTCTGTTGACTCTTTTCTGGATGAAACTGGGTTGCCATCACATTTCCTTTGCCGACAACGGAACAATAGTCCAGAATATAGTTCGTCGTCCCGATACACCATTCCGGATCACTGACATTTACATAGTAGGAATGGACAAAATAAAACCAGTTTCCGGAAACAATATTCCTCCATAATGGATGTTGCCGTGCGATCATAACCTGGTTCCAGCCGATTTGCGGCACTTTTTCGTCACAATCCGGGAATCGTACGACTTCGCCGGGGATAATCCCCAACCCGGAAACTCCGGGAGCTTCTTCACTGGACTGAAGCATCAGCTGCATCCCGAGACAGATCCCCAGCAAAGGCTTGTTTTCTTCAGCCCATTGACGCAGAATTTCATCAAAACCGCTTTGTCGCAACTGTGCCATGCCATCCCCGAAATTCCCGACGCCTGGCAGGATCAGACCGTCGTATTTTGAAACTTCTTCCGGATTACCGAAAAGTTCCACTTCTCCGCCGGCAGTTTCGACCGCTTTGGCAACACTCAACAAGTTCCCGATGCCGTAATCAATCAGACCAATCATTTTCACCTCATTACACCTCTTCCCGTGCACGGGGATAACTGCCGAGAACTTTAAACATTGAGCAATATTTTTCCAGCTCGGCAAATGCGCGGCTCATAAATGGATCATTTCGATGGCCCAGCAGATCAATAAAAAAACAATATTGCCAGTTTGCCGTCTTAACCGGCCGGCTTTCGATCATTGTCATCGTCAATCCTGCCGCCTTAAGCGGAGCCAGAGAGTCGTAAAGTATCCCCGGGCGATCCTTTACCACGAAGCAAATCGAAGTTTTGTCATCCCCAGTCGGAACAGTCAGCTGCCGACCCAAAACCAGAAACCGGGTGCAATTGCGACGATAATCTTCAACATTTTCCGCCAATACCGGCAGAGAAAAGAGTTCACCGGCAAGCGCATTGGCCAATGCCGCACTGTATTTTTCCTGTGCTGCGCGTTCTGCTGCTGCAGTAGAACTGGCGACTTCAATCAAATCAGCCTCAGGGAGAGTGCGCAGCAAATATTCCCGGCATTGCCCGAGAATCTGCGGATGACTGTACACAACACGGATCTCCTCCAGGGCATAGTTACTCAACAGGGAATGATGAATCCGCAAATTAACCTCTTCGCAAATGGAAAGCTCGCTGGACATCAGCATATCCAAGGTATAATTAACCGTGCCTTCGGTTGAATTTTCGATTGGTACGCATCCAAATTCAGCCCGCTCACACTCCACCTCCCGAAAGACTTCTGCAATGCTATGCGTTGCCTGGTACTCTGCACTGTGCCCGAATCTACGCATCGCCGCCATATGCGAAAAGGTTCCCTGCGGCCCTAAATAAGCAACCGTAAGCGGCTGTTCCAATTGCCTTGCTCCGGAAATAA
>CALGPR010000381.1 GCA_937960425.1 uncultured Lentisphaeria bacterium | reverse complement strand
CTGCTCGATGAATGGGATGCCATCGGAGTCGACGATCTTGCGGAAGCGGAATTAAAAGATCAAGACACCGCTAAAAAACTTGCCCAGACCAGGCGGGAAAACTTCTTCAAGAAATTTTTCCGGGGCGGTATGACTCCAATCGTATGGACGATTCTGGGAATTTCCGTATTCTGCCTGCTTTTCGGGCTGTGCTGGAAACGATTTAAACGCTGACCCCCAAAACCGTTCATTCACGCCTGGGGATGCCGGAAAGGATCGTATTCCCGTCACTTCAGAAATCTCCAAATGCCTACCGATATTCTCTCGATTGGCAAGAACGTTCCTTGTTTTCCGGAAAAACTTGAGGGTAGAAAATACAAGATTTTCTACCCTCAAACTCAATGGTAATTATCAATAAAAGCTCTATGCTCCGGGTGTGATCCCTTTCCGCAAGATGATATTGCCATATTGCGATTTTTCTCCAGTCATGACTACAGCATAAGCTTTTTTGGCACGCTCATAAAACTCCGGATACTCAACATACAAAATCGGCAAAACTGCATTATTATGACGGGCAATAACCTCGGCATATTCCGTTACCAACTCCTGATCCAATGCTCCGCCGGTCCCCGCGGCCATCACCACACAGGAATTTTCTGCGCTGGTATCCAACTCAAAGACAGGCAACACTGCATCCAGAAGTGGAGCAATACGCACCCCATCAGCGCGCACAACTTTCGGCCCCAGCGAGCTGCCGGGAAAGTGAACATTGGCAAAGATGATTTCATCTCCTGGCCCCATTTCTGCAAGAACTTTCAGCAGCTCCGGACTGATCAATGGAGAAATTCCTTTCAGCATTTTTCGTCTCCTTTCAGTTCAGTGTTTTGTCAAGAATCCAGGAAAATCCCAGCCATCTGACATTCTCTACAGAAGAAACCTCTTGGCCGATTTATTTTCATCGATCAACTTAATCAATTATCCGGCAAAGTAAGTAGCACACTCTCCGCGAGAGACAGTCTGCAGACATTCCGACAGGAAACTTTTCTGAATCAAAACAATAAAAGCAATCAACAGATTTCAAGGCAATTTTTCCCTGAAATTTTCACCATAGGAAAGTGTACAATTCACAGGCTCATCTGTCAAGCAGTTATCACACAAAAAAATGAAGCGATTTGCAAAAAAATGAGACTTTACTGCCATCAAAGAATACAAAACGCCAGTAATGTTACAAAATTACTGGCGTTTTGTAGTGTTTTCAACTTTCGTTTCGACCAGCGGCTTTTCTCTCCACGGCATCCTCTTTCAGGCAAAACACTGTTTTTTTTCAGGATTTTTCTCCTTCATGCCGATGGCGGACAATGCGCCCGCTTTCCAGATAAATCACATCCTCTGCAATATTCGTGGCAATATCGCCAATTCGTTCCAGGCAACGCGAAACCGTCAGGCAATCCATGTAATACTGCGCTGATTCCGGATACTTCAAAATTAAATCACGAACCTTCTGATAGTTCTCCCTGTGGATGGCATCGACGGCATCGTCTCCGTCAATAACAGCCGCCGCAGTAACCACATCATGCCCGGCAAGCGACTGGAGTGAATCCTTCAACATCATACAGGCAAGTTTTACCATCTGCTGAAAATCAATTTTTTCCTGGATCTGCCGGTTGTAGAAAATCATATCTTCCGCCCGTTCGGCAATATTCACCGCCAAGTCACCCACTCGTTCAATTTCGTTATTTACCTTGAGAATTGTAATGACCTGGCGCAAATCAGAAGCAACTGGTTGGTAAAGCGCCAGAATCTTCAAGCACTCTTCTTCAATGCGGATCTCCTCATCATCAATATCACTGTCAGAACGGATCACCAGAAACGCAGATTCTGAAGACCCCTTTTCTACTGACTCAATCGCAAGATGTACTGCATTTTCCACTTTGGCAGTAATTGCCGCAAGTTTTGCACTTAATTCTTCCAATGCCTGGATAAAATGAGCTTTCATAATCATCCGAATCTTCCTGTAATATATTCTTC
>CALGPR010000380.1 GCA_937960425.1 uncultured Lentisphaeria bacterium | reverse complement strand
GTATTCTGGGGTGTGTTCTGATTTCCGTTCTCGGAACGGCCGGAAATCGTGATATAATTATTCTGACCAGCATGATGGTCTTCGGAGCTGCAATGCTGAAAAAAAATGCACGACTGTTTTTACGGATACGGGAATATTGTCATGGCAATCGCTTAAGCTGTCCGTTTTTTTAATGGACCTTCTTCAACATTGAGACATCAAGGAAATACTGGCCATCGGGGAAATCTACAATTAACAGCAAAAAGAGGAGAGAAGAAGAGCGAAATCTTATGCAAAGCTTTTTATTATTACAGGGGAATGCAAATGATCTTTCTACCGTAACAACACCCGATACGGTAGGAAAAACCGAATTTCAGGAGATAAAAATTCTTACAAAACTGTCTTCGAAGCGAATGCATCGCCTTTTGTCAATCATGCCCGAAAAATAGTAATATTTTTCGAGCAAAGAGTTTAACACACAGGGAAATAACATGATGAAACATTTTTTGTGGATACTGAGTGGCCTGCTGGCTGTCCTGGCCGCGTATGGTTCTCAGGAAGAGCTGAATGAGAAATTTTTTTACTTGGAAGAAAAACCGACTGAAGCTGACGGTGAAGTTTTCTTCCGGGGAGAATGCAAACGCAATAATTATACCCCGCAAAAAATAAGGCCTATGCCTTATGCAGAAATGCAGAAACTAATCGAATTGGAAAAAGCAGGCGAAGGCAAAGAAAAAATGATATTAGCTTATGTCAAAACACCTGATAATGATCATGCTCATATGCTGTTTGTTCCGGTTCAGACACATGAAACCACATCGCGAGGCTCAAGTGTTGGATACCGTTACTCTAACGGTCAATTCAATTGCCGGGCGTTTGAGCTTTCCAACTCAAATTCTAATGGGGAAAAAGTTTATGCTTTCAAATACGCGATTGACGGCGAAGTAATGCCGGCTATTGAAGTTACATTCAATGGAGAGAAGTATCTGCCCATTGTTCATCTTAATGACATACAAGTTTATTTAATCGATGGAGGTGATGCCTCCATTGTAAAAGAATCCACTATTATCGTCGATCCGCGGGTAATCCAGGGAAAACCAGTTCAAAATCCCTCTGAACAGAAAGGAACCCATAAATGATGAAAAAAGTTCTCTTAACGCTTTCAGGGTTACTTCCGATTGTTGTTTCTGCTGCTGTTCTTGACGGAGAAACTCTTTTACGTAAAGCATTGGATGCCTCGGAAAAGGCAAGCTTTTCAGCAAAATATGTCAACACAGCGGATCAATTAATCTCATTCTCAAGGTTCTATGCCCCGGAACTGGGAGTTCTCAAAAAAGGAGCATATTTACCGACTGACGACAAGCCATACTCTTACTTAGAGTATCAATTTTATCAACTTCCGGAAGGTATCTTTTCCGCAAAAGACACCTTGGTGCACCCTTTAACTTTTGCAATGTTATTAAATACTCCAGATGATCTCTTCCGCCAGATTTCCGAGTCGGATTGGCAAGCTGCAACTTAGTCCGTCGAAGACTGGAAATTCAAAGGCGAATATGCTTACAAAATTACCATGACATTGCCGGAAGAATATCTTTCTGCACCTCGTCCTCACCAGG
Source organism: uncultured Lentisphaeria bacterium (assembly GCA_937960425.1). Lineage (GTDB taxonomy): Bacteria > Verrucomicrobiota > Lentisphaeria > Victivallales > Victivallaceae > UMGS1518. The sequence goes on along the minus strand of CALGPR010000380.1, from coordinate 196 downwards.
AAATTCTTCACCAACGCAAAAACAACCGCTATCCGGCAGTCCGCGTATTTATTGTTCTGGAAAAAAACATGCTGATTGTTTCCCGAAAACACTACAACAGTCAAAAAGAGTTAGTTTACTCTCTGGAATTCCAGGAGGTGGATATCTCCAATCAGCCGACCGCAGAAGACTTCGTGTTGCCCGGCGAACCTCAGGG
>CALGPR010000379.1 GCA_937960425.1 uncultured Lentisphaeria bacterium | reverse complement strand
ATTACCTGGAGTTCTTTTCTAACTGTTTGAAAAGACCATTCAACATCGTTCCAATAGCTTCTTCTGCCGGTTTGGGCTGAGACGTTCCGTTATTTTGCGGTACGACCTCCGTTTTATTGCCTTGCTCTAAAGACTGCAATAAGCCGCCGATAGCTCCCGCAACTCCTTTATCATCGTTACCGGTACCATTGACAGCTCCATCAATGACGGAAAGTACCGTCGAGGCATTGGTGGCCAAAAAAGAGGTTACGGTTTTCGCAATATTTACAGAGGGGTCACTCAAAGTTCCGCCAATTTCCATAGGTAACTTAATTCCGGAAAAATCGAGTAAAGCAGACAGAAGCAATGTTTGATTTGACCCCATACCCAGATTTCCTTTAAACTCAAGCGTTCTGACCGTAGGCCCGACGAAACAACATTCATCAATGGTAATGCGACCATTCGCACTGGAAATCTGAACGTTACCGCCAGTAAAATCAACGGTTTGCATTGATTTAAGCATGGAATCGACAGACTGACAGGCTGTTGTCAAATTTGTCATATCAGAAAGATCCGGAATTTTATCCTGAATCTGCACAAAAATCTGTAAAGGCAGGAAGAAAATCTGTCCGAGCAATGTCGATTGAATCCCGACAGGTACACTAATGGCTCCAAACTTCATGTGAAGATTCCCGGTGAGATTGTCAAACAAAGTCGGCGGTTTTACGCCTAAACCGGAAAAATTCATGGCAAACTCCGACATGGTACCTTTGAATCCTTTTTGTGCTTCCGGCAAAACCGGTTCCAGAAGAGTTGCTAAATCGATGTTTCCCTCGGAGCTGGCAGTAAGTTGGTATTGAATGCCGGCATCAGTACTTTGCGCTTTTGCTTGTGCTCGCAATGCAGCATCATTCAACTTGAGAAGCAAATCGGATAACGTAATCGTGTTTCCCGCCAACAGTGCCTGCGCAGCCAATGCCCCTTTGTATTGCTGGTAGGTGATTGATTGAAAATTTGCAGTTGCCGAAATAGAACGATTGCCGAAATTGAATGCTGGTTCAGTGCCGTTTTCCACCACTGGTTGCTGTTGGGTTACCGATATCGTATTTTGAGCCGAATCTGCTGTTGCAGCTTTTTGCGGCAGCAGCGCCTGTAATTCTTCCAGATTCAAATGCTTTGAAATCAAGTTGATATTTCCAGCAGCAGATTCATCAGATAGAGGCCACAAGGCTGTTATTGTAAAATCCCCAATAGCACTATTGCCTTTGCGAATGTCGGCACTGAAATTACGACAATCTATGGCAGCGGGAGAATATTGAGCATCGAATCCTAATGTTCCAGTTACTTTCTCAGTAATGTACTTTGGGTTGTCGGCTTCGGCAACAAAGTTACCGACCGCGTGCCACTGATTTTCATTGAGGTTTCCCGTCGCATTGATATCGCCGGTGATTGAAGCCGCAGTAAAAAGCCCCGGAGCAAAAACATCAAGAAGTTTTTCATTGCACTGTGACAATTTCATCGCCGCAGTAACAGCCCCAGTCGTCAAGTTGGCATCTGCATTGAAAGTTGCAAGAAAGCGCTCTACAATGCTACTGTTAACTTGTGCTTGATACCTTTTCAGCGCTTCCGATGCCTTTACATTACCGGAAAGTACTACATGAAAATCTTCCGGCAAAGGCACTGACGTTGTAAACGCAGAAATCAAAGCCGGCATAATTTCAATTTTCTTAATCGCCAGATTGACTTCTCCAGCAGTAAGATTTCCCGTTCCGGAAATATCAGAAACCAGAGCATTGGTATTTTCCAAATCTACAGAAGTCGCCAGACGGTTCAATTCAAAAGCGGCTGTATCAATCTGATAATTTGCATCAACTGTATTTGTAACAGTGACATTGGAAAACTTTTTATTCCCGGCAGTCACATTTACCTGATTCATTTTTCCAGAGCTGGTAAATGCAGCAGCTTTCAAATCTTCAGAAATACTGAGAGAATATGTACCTTCAAAAGTTCCCTGTCTGATGTTAACCGTCTGTCTGGGCAGATAAGCCCCGACAGCGACCAAAGGAAAACTCAAAACATTTCCGGAAATAGCAACATTGCTGTCCAATTTTTTATCTTTCAGAGAAAAAATAACCGGCGCCGTTATCATCATGCCTATGCCCCATTGGTCATCTGACTCGCCAATAGAAGCTGTTAATTTTTCCATTTTAATCTGTTGTGACTCAGAATCCCAACAGGCTTCTGCTATCACCATAGAGGACAGCGGATACAAAGGTTCAAGATGACGACGTAATTTTTCTTTCAAGGCGCCATCCAGGGGCAAAAGTTCCAGCAGTGGTTGGATTTGAGCAGTGAATATCGTTTTTGCGGTAATTTCTTTTCCGTCAACTGGGATCGTCCCCTCATACGAAAAATTGAAAAAATCTTTTCCCTTTTCCGATATGGACAATTTTCCGGCATAAACTTTCCACTCATTGCCGGTAAAAACTCCATCAACACTGTTTTTCAGAGAAAGCTCGTCGTACACGATGTTTCCGTAGTTGCAGGAAAGGTCGCTCAGCTCAAACGCGGAAGTAAATTTGACTGCCTCATCGTCGGAAAATACATTGGAGCGTAAACTAACCTCACCATTTTGAATGGTTACGGGTAAAATCCCTTCCGGCACAAATTTGGCGATCATTGCCAAATCCAGTCTGTCGATATTGAATTGAAAGTCTGGTACTGTTGCACCAGACGCCGTACTTCGCTTTTCCCAATTGTATCTCACAGGAATGATCTTGACAGTCGCGACATCTCTGCCGTCCACGCTGAAAACACCGGTCAAATCCTTTACTTCAATTTCAGCTTGCTGGAAAAAGATCGTTGAAGATTTTTTGAGGGAAAAGGTAAGTTCGGGCAATTCAAACCGATCTTTACCGACCAGTAAATCGCCAGATCTGGATATTTGAAGCTCGACTTCAGACCTCAGCGAATCTTTCTCATACACCCAATTCCCTGAACAAACAGCATTTACATCCCCGGGATTGTATCCATCACAGAAAAGATCAATCAGAACTCCGGTCAACTGCGGAGAAATTGTGCCGACACGGAAACTCCCCTTCCCGCTCAACTGCTTCCCGAACTGAACTGTTGCATCAAACGTATTAGCAGCTAAAACAGAATTTCTATCGGGATCAGAAGTATTTTCTTTCACAGCCAATTCCGCGCGGGAAACCGTTAAAACATTCTCTGCAAAATTCACGTCAAGATTCAGAGCATAAGTTTCATTCTGCCACGGCTTGCTCCGGACTGTTCCGGAAAGTCCCGCGAGTTCTCCATTAACGGTAAAAGTATGCGGTAAAATATTTTCAGCAAGTTCTCCTGATAATTTTAAACTGCATTCTCCATTTTTTAAATCTAACGTTTCCGGAATCACTGCTCCAATGCCGAAACGGCAATCCATTTCAAATTTTTCTCCGTTGGCCAGACGAGGAAGCGAAAAAGAAAGCTCAGATAGTTCGATTACAGCACTTTCCCCTAAGCTACGGGGAATAGTCAACGTAAAGTTACATTTATCCAATTTGACATTGCTGATCTGGACTTTCCAGGGAATGATTTTTTCAGGAATTTCAAGTTTTATTTCACCGGCAGCAGAGGCTGTTTTTTCCGCTTCAGCTGACTGAGAGTCAGTACCTGTTGTAACAGAAAGATTCACAAAGTCGGCAAAAAGCTCATCCACAACAATAGTTTTCTGAAAAAGGAATGCCCATACATCCACCTTGGCACGTAATTTTGCACCAGTTGCCAATTCTTTTCCTTCTTCACCGACAGCGA
>CALGPR010000378.1 GCA_937960425.1 uncultured Lentisphaeria bacterium | reverse complement strand
CCGATCGCGTTATATGACCTGAGTTTTGGCGAAGAGGAAAATGATCCTACGCTGGCACCATTGGAGTAATTGATATTTTTAGCATGACAATGTGTTATGGCAGAGAAAAAACGGAAAAAATTTTTTAATCAGTTGAAAAAAACAGATTTAGGAGTATTTTAATTAAATCCGTCCAGCTGACCCCCGATCACAGGTGACGGAGAGCAAATGGAAAGATCCGTTTTTGCGCGTTGTTGTGCGAATTACGCCAAAAAATTGGATCAACGAAAATTGAATGAAATTCAGATTGAAAACAGGTAGAATAAGATGAAAACTTACTTGGCGAAAACAGGCGAAATTGCGCAGGAATGCGTCCTGTTCGATGCTTCTGAAGCTCCGGTCGGGCGTCTGGCTGTAATGATTGCCAACGCACTCCGCGGGAAGGATAAAGTTACTTATACTCCACACATCGACACTGGCGCGATGGTGGTGGTTATCAATTGCGAGAAGGCAGTTTTTACCGGCAAGAAAAACGAAAAGAAAGTTTACGTTGACTTCAGCGGATTCCGCGGCGGACGTAAGGAACGCACAGCAGAAAAGGTTCGTGAAAAAGATCCAACCCGCTTGATCCGTGATGCAGTATGGGGAATGATGCCACACGGTCGTCTTGGTCGGGCTCAGTTCCGCAAACTCCGTTTGTATGCCGGTGCAGAGCATCAGCAGACCGCCCAGAATCCTCGTAAAATCGAAGTTAAGTAAGGTGCATCATGAATCAGAATGATTTTGTTTGGGCCACAGGCCGTCGTAAATGCGCAGTTGCCCGCGTCCGCATCAAAGCTGGTACAGGGATTATCACGGTAGACGGCAAGGATTGGAAGGAATACTTCACGACAGAAACACTTCGCGGTTTTATTCTCCAGCCGATGGTTGTTGTCAATGGTGTTGGAAAATATGATATTGCTGTGACTTTTGTTGGTGGAGGCAGTGTTGGTCAAGCTGGAGCTTTGCGTCACGGGATCAGCCGGGGCTTGGTCAAATTGGATGAGTCTCTCCGTCCGGTACTGAAAGCCGCAGGGATGATGACCCGCGATGCGCGAGTCAAAGAGCGTAAAAAATCCGGTCAGCCCGGCGCTCGCAAACGCTTCCAGTTCTCGAAGCGCTAAGGTACGATTTTTTTCCAGATTTTTTGCCGGGTTCGGCCGTTTATGCGGCTTAACCCGGTTTTTTAGTTTTTTAGACGTTTCTGTCTATTGCCGTGAAAGTAGTACGATCTGGGAATGAAAAAAGAATACGAAATTGATGGAGCAGAAAATGATACGAGTTGCGGTAGTTGGTGCAGCTGGATATGCAGGTGAAGAGTTGTTGCGGATTTTGACGCGGCATCCCATGGTACAAATTACAGCGATTACGTCGCGTAAAAATGCAGGATTGCCGGTGAGTGATGTTTTTCCGCGATTCAGCGGAACCGGGTTAACGTTTTGCATGCCGAATGTTGCGGAGATGGCAAAGAACTGTGACGTAGCATTTCTTGCATTACCGCACGGATTGGCAACAGAGTTTGCAATTCCTTTGCTGGAAGCGGGAGTTAAAGTAATCGATATTAGCGCGGACTTCCGTTTACGGGATCCTCAAAAATACAAAGAGTATTACGGAGAAGATCATCCGGCTCCTGAGCTGTTGAAAAAAGCGGTATACGGACAGCCGGAACGGTATCGCGAACAATTGAAGAGTGCAGACCTAATCGCTTGCGCCGGATGTTATCCGACAAGCGCAATTTTGCCGTCAACGGCATTGTTGGCGGCAGGGATTGTCAGTTCAAAGGGCGTTATTGTGTCAAGTATGTCTGGAGTAACTGGTGCAGGTAGGAAGGTAGATTTGGCTTATATTTTTCCGGAATGCAATGAAAGTTTGAAAGCGTACAAGCCCGCAGGGCATCGCCATTTACCGGAGATTGAACAGGAAATGGCAGCTGCTGCTGGGGTGAAGGAAATGGCGATTAATTTTGTGCCGCATCTGGTTCCGGTTAACCGGGGTATTCATACGACGATATTTTTTGATATGTTGCCGGGGTGTACAAAGGAAAAAGTTGCAGAAGTTTTTGAAGCTGCTTATGGAAAAGAGCGTTTTGTGCGAATATTACCTGCAGGAAAACTTCCGGATACGAAGTATGTAACGATGACGAATTGTTGCGAAATAGGATACACTTTGGATACCCATACAAATAAGCTGATTGTATGTTCTGTGATTGACAATTTGACGAAAGGTGCGTCTGGACAGGCGGTTCAGTGTATGAACATTCGTTTTGGCTTGGATGAATCGACTGGACTGCTGTGAGAACAGACACAAAAAGCGAAACAACAACATAACGCATTAAAATATTTGCAAAATGAAAGATGCTCCCGCTGGCCTTTATTGAATTTTAGCCGAGAGGGAGCATTTCATTTTATGACTTTTGTTCCGGGGATTCTGCCAACACTATTGAAAGTAATGGCTTAACGTTATATTGATGGGATAATGTCGTCCGAAGAAGAATTTTTACGTGTTACGATAATATTGTTTTTGCTGACGTTATCCAGCCTGCCATAAAAATTGTTCAATGGGGGTGAACAAATTCTAAGATTGGTTATTTTTTTATTACTCTTGTCTTCCCGCCACAGAAAGAGTTTGAATATTAAGATTTTCTCATTAATCGATTGGGGTGACGAAAATTAAAAAAAACTACTAGGCAGGTTGAAGATACCGCATAACAGGGAAGAGGTTAATCCAATTCCGCAGGAAGCAACTGCTCCTGTTGCCTGAATTCCAGAATTTAACACGATTCCAGTTACTTTCAATACCGGGCCCACTGGATACAAAATTACCGTTTCCCGGCAGAAATAATCGCAATGGTAAAACATCTTTTTGATTGTACCTCCACAAGCTTGCGCCGAGCCCATAATACCCGTTTTGTCGGAAACAAACCATTGCGCAGTTCTAACATTCATATCCTCTTGCTTCCCAGATTTCTCAACGCTTTGTTTCTGCGCCGGTTCTTCTGCAATTTCAGCACAGGAAGAGGTTTCGCTGTTTTCCTCCGCTACTTCAATAGAATCGCCACAAACAAATACCTGTTTAATGTCCATATCTGTGGAATTTTCTTCGCAAGAAGCCCTGTCCGAGTCCGCCGCAGATAGCGAATATGAACACAAAAAAACACTGAAAATCCCTGCAAGAATAACTTTCTTTATGCCAGTTTCTGTTGTACGTTTAAAAAAAATCTTGTTCATATCTTCTCTCCTGTCTATAATCATTCAAGCTGTTTTGTCTCTATAATACCTTTAATGGAAAAGAGAAAAAAGTTTGAAAAAGTTTTTCTGCCTGCTGATTTTCAGTTTTGCAGAAGAACGCAAATTTACGAGATTCATTTCCTCTGGGTCATGTAGTTCGGTTTTTCCTGCACTCCGTTTCTCTCTCGAGCGGAAACGTTAAGGTCGCGAACCGCGAAAAAACTGTTTTATAGAAACATGAAATGACAAAAAAATGGCTTTCCAAACGAAAAAAACCATCTTCGAACTCATTGGGGCTGGCTTTTATCTTGAATTTCTCTGGTTTGTCTAACTGGAAAAAATACTCCTACGTCCTTCACTTGTCTGGAATTTCCTGAATGCAACCCGGTTTTCCCTTAAACAAATATTGTTGCACTCCAGAATAAGTCAATGGCAAAATTGTAAAAAAAAGAAAAACCGTTATCGCTTGCTTTGAGAAAAACTCATTGCAAAATAGCTTCATTGGTTTGTTGTTTTGGTTGTTGGGCAATTTGCAGTTCGCGCAATTG
>CALGPR010000377.1 GCA_937960425.1 uncultured Lentisphaeria bacterium | reverse complement strand
CGCATTTCTAACGGGCGGCGAAGTAATTTTTCCGCCGGGGCCTGATACCAGAAAACAGATTCCTGCATTTGACCGACCTGGTAAGTAAGTTTGCGATAAACCGGCTCACTTAAAATACTGCTGTTAAACCATTTTTCATACGCTGCCCGTTCGGCGCTCAAAGCTCTGCTCCAAACCAGCTGCATCGTTGCGCCTTCAACGTTTTCCATATTTTTCAATACGGGTTCAAAATCCTTCTCAGCTTCCGTTACCCCGGATTCAGATTGTTTCAGGAATTTCTCAATACGTGCCCGATCCAGAGTATCGGGCAATAACCGAACCTGATCGCAAGCATATTTTCTTGCCCGGATGCGTGCATAGCAGCGGGCAAATACCGTGTAAACAGCCGGGTCGTCCAAATGGAAAAAGTGGAGCATCGCCTGAATCGTTGTTCCCTGCACCAGCAGCGTAAACAAAACTACCCCCAACGTGATATCAATAATCAGCGAACGAAACGGCATATCCGGTGCGAGGCTGAATACCAAAGCAAGCGGAACAGCTCCGCGCAATCCTCCCCAAAACATGACAGTCTGGTATTGCCAGCTGACTTTTTCGCCATTTTTTCCCATACCAAAGAAGGGACAAATTCCATAGACGACAACAGCCCGGGCGACCTGGATTGCTAACACGGCAGCCAAAATCGGCCAGATGGCAGAACTCAAATGCCCGGAAAGCAACGTCAGCTCTTCCGTGAATCCCAACAACAAAAAAATCATACTGTTTGCGGTAAATGAAGCAAAAGACCAGAACTGCGACATATAAGTTTTTACCAGTGGAGTAAATTTCGTCTGCCCATAGTAGCTGATGGTAACCCCTGCTCCCATCGTTGCCATAACGCCGGAAAGAGCAAAACAGCGATCTGCGACAAGAAAGGAAACGTATGCAGCAATAATCGACATAGCCACTTCCAGCAGCGGATCGTCTTTAGCAAAAACGAGCAATCGTGTCACGATAAAACCGATCACCATTCCGACCAGCAATCCACCGACAAACACAACCACAAAATCAACCGCCCCTCCGAAGATAGAAGAAACTGTCAATGCCGTCCCGGACACAACCATTGCCAGAACAATGTTAAACATCACAATTGCTGTGGCATCATTAAACAGGCTTTCTCCATCCACCAAAATGCGCAATCGCTTCGGGGCACCAACAATTTCAAAGAGAGAAATCACTGCCACCGGGTCTGTTGCCGAAATCAGTGCTCCGAAAAGCATTGCATATCCAATGGTCAAAGGTGTCAATGCACAGACAATTCCGCCGGTAATCAGCGTTGCAATCACCAATCCTGGCCCAGCGAGTACCAGTGTCGGGACCAAGTTGCGCCGCAACAATTTGACATCCATATTCACGGAAGCATCAAAAATCAACGCCGGCAGCAAAGCATACATGATCAAATCTTTGTTCAGCTGCAGAATCTTATATTCGTTGTAATGCGGAAATGCTGAAAAGAAACAGGATAAGCCAATTCCCACCGCGACCAGACCAATCGTATACGGCACGCGGATCTTTTTAAATACCATCGCCGCAACACATGCAGTCAACATTAAAAAAATGATCGCAATGACCACATGAAAAACCCCGACATCCATTTTTTACCTCTTAATTAACATTTGCGCCACCACCTGATAAAAAGTGCCAGCATATACACCAAACTACCCAATAATACAATCGCCGGACCGCTGGGCCAATCCAATTGATAGCTTACTGCAAGCCCTCCCGTCGTTACCGCCATACAGATAATAATTGCCAAAACCATCATTGAACGCCACCGTACCGCAAACTGCCCGGCAGCAGCGGCTGGCAAAGCCAATAGCGCAATCACCAGCAAAATACCAACAACATGTACCAGAAAAACAATTGTCAATGCCGTCAGCAAAAGTGTGATCAAATTGACGAAACGTACAGGGATACCCCGTAATTCCGCAAATTCTCCATCGAAGGAAACCGCCAGGAGCTGGTTGAAAAAAAGCACCATTGGCACTCCGACAATGATATCAAGGAGGATCATTCCCCGCAGTTCCGAACCTGACAACAGTAAAATATTGCCAAAAAGGTAACTTTGTAAATCCACATATCCGGGAGTTTTCGCCAGAAACAACAACCCCAATGCCATTCCCAACGCCCAAATTGCACTGATTACTGCATCCTCACGCTCCTTGGCGTACGTACTGACATACCAGATCAGCAGCGCCGAAGCAATTGCCGCAATCAACGCCCCACCGCCTGGCGTACACCACTCGTATCCTTCAACATTATGCAGATAAATTGCGGCCCCGACTCCGCCCAATACCGAATGGGCAATCGCTCCAGCCAATGAAACAATCCGTCGAGTTACTACCAAAGTTCCCACCATTCCAAACGCAATACTGCCAAAAAGCCCGGCAAGCAATGCGTATCGCAAAAAAGGTGCTCCGCCGTCAAAAATATCATAAAAAAAATTCATTCGCCACTACCTTTCTCTTCTTCGGCACACCCTGCCGGGCAGCATCCAGAATGAATTACCTGTTTAACCCTGTACCCGAAAAGCGCCTCTTGATCCGCCCCCTGTAATTCCCGCACCGGATGAACCCTGAGAGTATGGTTGACGCAAAGTGCATAGTCAAAACAGCTTGACACCCAGCCGATGTCATGCGACACGACCAGAACAGTCATCTTCCCCCGTAATTCCTCCACCAGTTGATAAAACCACTTTTGCATCGCCGGATCAACATTTGCTGTCGGTTCGTCGAGCAAAAGCAGCTCAGGTTCACATGCTAACGCCCGGGCAATCAATACCCGTTGCCGTTGCCCTCCCGAAAGAGAAGCAAACTGTTCATAAGCCAGATTTCCCAGCTGCATTTTCTCCAATTGCGCCATCGCAATCTCGCGATCCCGGGTTCGATAGAAAATCCCCCGCCATCCCGGTTGAAGCCGCCCCTGCAACACAACATCAATCACCGGGATCGGAAATGCTTCGTCCAAGTGGAAATATTGAGGGACATACCCGACTTTCTTTCTTCCCGTTGCCGGTACAGTTCCCAAAACACGGATTGTACCCGTCCAAGGACTTAAAAACCCTAAAAGCAATTTCAGCAACGTACTTTTTCCACCGCCATTCGGCCCAATAACACAGACAGCACCGCCGCAGGGAACTGAAAATGAGATATCTTTCAGCACCAAATCCGATCCATTCCCTCGATAGGAAAACGATACCCCATTAACCTCTACCGCTGTTGTCATGTCACTCATAATGCATTGCCTTCCTGCAAAGCCTTACCGAAATTCCAAAAGAAATCGATTGGTCGCTCGGAAAGAACATCCAGCTCAATGACCCGGCAATCCAACGTTTTCGCAACAGTATCAACAAGCTCTTGATTGGTCTCTTCCTGAGAAAACAGGATATGAATCTTTTCCCGCTGTACCCAATCCGTCAATTCGGCAAGCTGCCGGGGGGTAGGTGCTTTACCATCATGTTCAACAGCAACCTGATGTAAGCCAAAATCATGAGCAAAGTAACCGAAAGCAGGATGATACGACAAAAAGGACTTTCCTTTATATGGTGCCAGTTCCTGTTCCAGAGTCGTTTGAATCCGGGCTAATTCCTCTTTTAACGCAGTCGAGCGTTTGAGAAATTGTTCTTCTGCCTCTGGAAATTCTACAATCAATGCTCTGGTCATTTCTTCGACAATCTCTATGCTTAATGCCGGAGAAAGCCAGATGTGTTGATCCAGCATATCGTCTTCTGCCAACCCATTTTTCCCGGTCGGGGAAGAACAGGCATGACTGCCGGTTTCAGAAATCGGCAATTTCGTGATGTTTGCCGCAATATCAATTACTTTGACCTGTGTATTCATTAAGGCGGCAACAAGGTTTCTTTCTATCGGCAATCCTGTCACCAAATAAAGCCTTGCTTTCTGGAGCGCACGCACTTCCGCGGGGGTCGGAGAAAATTCGTGAACGCTTCTTCCCGGAGGGACTACCACTTTGACGTCGACCAGATCACCACAAATTGTTGAGGCGTATGCCCCGATCGGCGCGATGCTGCAAAAGATCTCCGGGCGGTCTTCAGTCACAGTTTCTCTGTTATCGCACCCCCCCATTACCATGAAACAGAAACCGACAAGGGCAAAACGTAACGTTTTTCCCCACTTTATCAAAAAAAACATAGGGCTCCTTTTTCC
>CALGPR010000376.1 GCA_937960425.1 uncultured Lentisphaeria bacterium | reverse complement strand
CTCCAAAATCACCAGCAAGAACTTTTTCCGGCATTTCCGACATCGGCATCAGATTGAAACGAGTCGGCGGACGATTCCCCTGTGAGTCAACCTCCTGCACTTGAGGAACTCCGATAAGCCACATTGCATCACTGAACCGTTGTTTATTACTGTCGACTTCCGCAATGAAAAAACGATAACGGAAACTGACATTCCCGGTCAGATCTGTCGGCAAATTCTGATAGACCCACAAACGACGTTCTCCATGTTTGAGTTCTGTTTGTGAAATTCTCGCCATTTCCCGGTAACTTTCCAATAATTTTTCGCGACCGGCCGGCGTGTTGTCATAAGGAGTCCCTTCCGCTTCCCACTGCTTGATGTTTTCTTCCAGGTGTTTCTGGGCAAAACCTTCAATATTGATCGGTTCCGGCAAAAATACACGTCTTCCCACCAATACTTCATTTTGAATTTTCTCTTGTTCTCCGGGCTGAAAGTCATGCTTATTGATACGGAAAAGAATTGTTCCGTAAATTGCCAATGCGGCTATCAGCAACAGAACCACATGGATACTCAACACTCCAAACCACTTCGCAACCCAGATTTTATACCGGGAAACCGGCTTGGAAACTACCATGTGCAACTGGTAGTTTTCGACATCCTGAGTCATGGTGAAGCACCCCAGCCAGATACTGGAGAGCGACAACACTGCCGAAACTGTTCCCAATGAATATTGCAGCGCCACACGGATAAATCCCGCCGCGGTCCCATCTCCGCTGACCGTCGCAGGGATGACCGCGATGCAGAAGAGCAGCAACAACAGCAGGAGCTGAAAGATGTGCGAACGCAACGCACTTCTGCAGGTCAATTTTACGATGGCCCAAAAAGCTTTCATACGCTAATCCAATTCTTCCGTCAAAGGAGGTTTTGCAGTTTTTCGTCAGCGGCCTCAAGCTCTCTGGCTTCTTCTTCACTTTTGGCGAGCGCCGGGTCTGGAGCTGCAGCTTTGACTTCACTGGTCAACTCTTCGAGCTTACGTTCTTCGGCGATTGCCGCTTCTGCTGCGGTTTGTTCCGGAACTGCCTGAGGTTTCGGAACCTCCAACGGTTTGACTTCTGCAACCAGTTTCTGAATCATCGCTCCGGTTTCGTCTTCATCATGAGCAGAGAGGTAATCAGCGATCTTACCGCCGGAAACGACACCGGCAGTTTCAACATCTGCTGCTTTTGCCTGTTCGATTACGTTGAGGAAAAAGTCTTCCAGAGAACGGCGCGGATGGTCGAAAGTAAACGATTCATCTTTAAGCTCCGTCCGCAAGATTTTCAGAATTTTTTCCGTCGCTGCCGGAGAAAGCTCCGGAGTAACAATACGATTCTCGTTTTTCACCGTTAACAGCTCATTCAAAGTCCCTGTAGCGCGGATTTTTCCGCCGTAGAGAATAATGACGCGATCGCAAATGTCTTCAACATCGCTCAGAAGATGGCTGGTCACCAAGACAGTTTTACCACGTTTTTTAAGCATCAGAATCAAATCTTTGACCTCTTTACATCCGATCGGGTCAAGCCCCGATGTTGGTTCGTCGAGGATAAGAAATGAAGGGTCGTTAATCATCGCCTGAGCCAGACCGATGCGCCGAGCCATCCCTTTTGAAAATTCTCCAACCCGGCGGTGACGTGCATGCGCCATTCCCACCATATCCAGTAATTGGTCAATGCGGCTGCGGCGCTCTGCTTTGGATAAATTAAACAGCGAACCGAAAAAGTCCAGCGTTTCTTCTGCGGTCAGGTATTTGTAAAGATAAGATTCTTCTGGAAGATATCCGATTTCCCGTTTTGTTTCCACTGCCCGCGGGGATTTCCCCATTACGCTCAATTTGCCTGCTGAGGGATAAAGCAGACCCAGGATCATTTTTACCGTCGTTGATTTTCCTGATCCGTTTGGGCCAAGCAGACCGAGAACTTCCCCCTGGTGAACTTCAAAATCAATGTCGTTTACCGAGCGGGCTTTCGGCCGGTTCCAGAAGTCACGGAAGACCTTTGTCAGGCCAACTGCACTTACAACCGGAGGGGTAGCGTTTTCACTCATTTACAATCATTCTCCATATCCCGGGACAACACCGGAACTTATTCGCTTTCCTGGGAAGTGTTTTCCTCAAAGGTCAACTCTTCGCCGGTGCGCACCAGACGGGCGCTGTTGAAGATAATCAAAAGGGTACTCAACGTATGCAGCACTGCCGCCCAAATTGGCGACATGTACCCGAAAACGGAAAGAATAATCCCGCCTACAACGAAAACCAGCCCCAGCAACAGGTTCTGATTGATGATCATGCGCAGTCTCTTTGAAAGCAGTATCAGCATGGGAATCCGGCGCAGGTCATTATTCATCAATGCGATCGAAGCACTGGAAATGGCAATATCGCTGCCGATGGCACCCATCGCAACGGATAGATCTCCTGCGGCTAATGCCGGAGCATCGTTTACCCCATCACCTACTACTGCAACGCGGTAAACTTTCTTGATGTTTTCTACATATTCCACCTTCGTTTCCGGAAGACATTCGCTGCGGTATTCATCAATTTGAAGAATTTCTGCAACACTTGCAGCAACTGACTCGCGGTCTCCGGTAACCATAGCAATGTGGCGTATTCCCTGATCGCGAAGTTCCTGAAGCATCTGCTGGGAAACCTTACGCAATTTGTCTTTGAACCCGACCCAGCCAATCACCTCTTTGCCGCGGGCTACAAAAACTACGCTCATACCTTCAGACTCAGGATGAGACGGCACAGTAAAACCTTCGCTTTCCAACCAGGCTGCGCGGCCGATGCTGCAAGCAACGCCATTGACGTAGGCAGTAACCCCTTTGCCGTGAACTTCTGTAAAATCCGTTACCGGGTCAAGGGTTAACCCGGCTTCGCTGGCTAACCGTTGCAAGGCAACTGCAGTCGGGTGATTGCTGTTCACTTCGGCGCTTGCCGCAAATTTAAGAAGTTCCGCGGCCTTGACTTCTCCGTAAGGAGTCAACTTTACGACAGACAGATTTCCATCCGTCAACGTACCGGTTTTGTCAAAGACAAATGCCTTGATTTTTGCCGCCAGTTCGAGATGGCTGACATTTTTAATAAAAATTCCGAGACGCGCCGCCGCGGCAACCGCGGCAACCACTGCCGTCGGAGTAGAAAGGACGATAGCACAGGGGCAGGCAATAACCATTAAGGTAATCACCCGGGTCATATCCTGGGTAAAGATCCACGTTACCGCAGCAACCATCAGAATCGTCGGAGTGTAGTACCCGGCATAACGGTCAATGATACGGACAATGGGGGTGCGACTGCCTTCTGCTTGAAGAATCATGTCCTTGACTTTGCCGAGGGTAGTATCTTCTCCCAGCCGGGTAACTTCCACTTCTACCAACCCAGTAAGATTTTGGGTTCCGGCAAAAACGTCATCATCGATTTCTTTTTCCACTGGCATTGACTCACCGGTAATGGATGCCTGATTCACCGTACTCATACCAACCTTGATTTTGCCGTCAACCGGGAAATTTTCACCCGGACGGATGCGGATAATGTCGCCAATCGCCAAATCTACCGCCTGAACATCCACTTCCCCCTCGGGGGTAACTTTGTGCGCCGTTGTCGGAGTCAGTTTCACCAACTCTTCGATGGATCGCTGAGCCCCACTTGCAGTACGGGTTTAGATGATAATGGTCAGCAGCAGGAAGCAAG
>CALGPR010000375.1 GCA_937960425.1 uncultured Lentisphaeria bacterium | reverse complement strand
CGAAGAAAGTATGCAGAAAGATTTGTCGCTGATCCTTACCGGCGAGGTTGCCCCGACACTTGTGGAAGTCATCGTCGTTCAATATTATGGCACCCCTACCCGTCTTCGCGATATGGCAAATATCAACGCTCCGGAACCGCGTTTGTTGACAATTCAGCCGTGGGACGCCAGTGCGTTGCACAACATCGAAAAAGCAATCATTGCCGCAGATATCGGGATCATGCCGACGAATGATGGCAAGATGCTGCGTCTCCCGGTGCCGGAACTTTCTTCCGAGCGCCGCGCACAGCTCGTGAAACAGGTGAAGAGCCGTGCAGAAGACTGTAAGGTCGAAATCCGGAATATTCGCCGGGAAGCCAATGAAGTCGCGAAAAAGGCTCAAAAAGCGGGTGAATTGACCGAAGACGAATTAAAAAAGATGCTTGACGATATTCAGAAAAAAACGGATGCCGCGATTGCCGATATTGACAAACATGTTGCAGCCAAGGAAAAAGAGTTGATGAGCATCTAATCCTGTGTCCGTCAATTGCAAACAGTATTATGCCGGAAGCGGGAAGCTCCGGCTTTTTTTTGGTAATGGCTTTTTATTCCGAAAAACAGTTGCGTAGGGAAGAAGATTGACGAACGGTTGGAGAAAATCATGATTTTTGATATGCAAGATCCCGTTGCAGTAATGCGCTGCGCCGAAATATTGCGTCGTCCGGGAATGGTGGCGTTAGTGCCAACTGAAACGGTATACGGATTGGTTTGTCGCTGGGATGATACGGCTGCACGGGAGAAAATTTATCAATTGAAACATCGCGACCCCAATAAATTACTGGCAATGTTTGCGCCCACGCTGAGTGTGGCGGAAGCACACGGCATGATGATAACGCCGGAAATGGCAAAGGTTGCGGCGGCACTGATGCCTGGCCCGTTAACGTTGATTGGAGCACTCCAGGAAAATTCCGGGACAATTGGGTTGCGCATTCCGGATCACCCGTTTATCCAGGCTTTATTGGCAAAATTGGATTTTCCCCTGGCTTCAACCAGCGCAAACCGCTCTGGAAGCCCTAATGCCTTAACGGCATCGGAAGCTGCGACAATGCTGGATGGGGATGTGGATATTTGTATTGACGGCGGCGCTATCCCTCCGGGACGACTCGCCTCGACGGTAGTGAATTTCAGTTGTTCGCCGTGGAAAGTACTGCGGGCAGGCGAAATCTCTGCCGAAGAAATTCAAAAAGTAATTGACGAACCAATGACGGATATTTGACAAAAAGGAATAACGACCATGGGATCAATCACCTACAATGCAAAGAGCATTCTGATTGACGGGAAACCGGTTCAGCTGGTATCCGGAGCAATTCATTATTTTCGCGTGCCACGCCAGTATTGGCGTGACCGCTTGGAGCGGGCCAGAGCATGTGGATTGAATTGTATTGAAACGTATATGTGCTGGAATCTGCATGAACCGAAGGAAGGAATATGGGATTTTAACGGGGATCTGGACATTGGACATTTTTTGTCATTGGTCCGTGAGTTGGGAATGTACGCAATTGTACGTCCCGGCCCTTATATTTGCGCGGAATGGGAAAACGGCGGATTGCCACCATATTTGATGATCAAGCCCGGAATAGAATTTCGTTGCATGAACGACGTTTTTCTCGGTGCAGTAGACCGGTATTACGAACAAGTGCTACCGATTTTAAAGAACTACGAACATCGTGTCGGCGGGCCATTGATTGCAGTGCAAGTGGAAAATGAATACGGAAGCTACGGGCAAGATAAAGAGTATCTTCAGCATGTGCTGGATGTCCATAAAAAGGCTGGACTCGACGTACTTTTCTTTACCAGTGACGGGGCAGAAGACTTTTTCATCCAGGGCGGGACAATTCCAGATTGTATGATGACATTGAATTTCGGTAGTGATGCAGTTCATTCATTTCAAATCGGCCGATCTTATCGCCCGGAAAATCCGGACATGTGCACGGAATTTTGGAATGGATGGTTTGACCATTGGGGAGAACAGCACCACGGGCGTGATGCAGAGAGTGCAGCAAAAGAACTGGATGATATGTTGTCGATGGGCGCATCTGTCAGCTGTTATATGTTCCATGGAGGAACGAACTTTGGTTTTACCAATGGAGCAAACTGCCTGAGTGAAAAAAAATACGAGCCAACCGTCACCAGTTACGATTACAATGCCGCAGTTACAGAATGCGGGGACCTGTCGGATAAATTCTTTGCATTCCAGCAAGTCATCAAAAAACATTTTCCGGACCGGGAAGTGTGGACGCCAGCACCAGTAAAGAAAGCTGCGTATGGAACAGTTATGTTGACGCAGACCGCGAAACTCTTTGATAATCTGGATAACCTCGGAACGATGGTGAAGAGTGTTCTTCCCAAACCGATGGAATACTTCGGACAGAATTTTGGCTTCATCCATTATCGTCATTTTCAACCAGGCCCGTTGGCGGAAAAAGATTTCACAATTGACGGGTTGCATGATCGGGCGCTGATTTTCATTGATGGAAAATACCGCATGACGATGTATCGGAATGATGCGGAAACGTCAATGAAACTGGCTGTTCCTGCCGAAGGATGTACGATTGATATTCTGGTGGAAAACATGGGACGAACCAATTACGGTCCTTTGGTAGGGACGGATCTGAAAGGGATTTGCGGAGGGGTACGTTTCTGGCTGCAACGGATGTCGTCGTGGGAAGTCTGGCCTTTGCCCCTGACCGATCTGAGTTACCTGAACTACGGCCCGTTCTGCGAGGAAGAAAACGTGCCCGCATTTCATCGCGGGAACTTCAAAGTAAAAGAAGTAGCAGACACATTTCTGGAGCTTCCGGGGGAAAAAGGGATTGCTTTTGTCAATGGTCATAATCTCGGACGTTACTGGGCAGTTGGTCCGCAAAAACGCCTTTACGTTCCGGGGTGTTATTTGCAGGAAGGAGACAATGAAATTGTCATTTTTGAACTCCACAAATTACATAACGGCAACAAGATATCTTTGGAAGCAGAACCGGATCTGGGAGTATTGGTTCAAGATTGATGCTGCTTGAAAACAGTTCATATAAATTACCGGGCAGGAAACACTTTGAATTTTTTCCTGCCCGGTTTTTTCTGAAAATTAGATTCCTAAACGACTAGACAATACCGGAAAAATTATACTTTTTCAATTGCCTTCCTGTACTTCTGCGGAAAGCGCAAAAATCGGCAATATGATGATGCTGTACGTGAAAAAATCAATTATTGTACATTTTTGCGAAGGTAAAGCGCCTTAACTACCCGCATATAGTTTTCCGGGGCAGAGGTGTTGCTCGCAAACGCACTACCGTATCCCCCATTGTAATCGCTTTCAATTTGTGCCCAACCGGTTCCTGTTGCACTGCTGTTCGGGAAAATCATATTTTCATCTTCTCGATCCACTCGATTGGTATAACTTTTCGGTATAACCGCTTCCCCCGTGATAATCATTGCTTCTGCGCCTTTGGCTTTCGCCTCTGTCTCCAACTTCTGCAACAGAGCTTCTCTCGTTACCTCGTTGTATCCGCCAGAGGCTTCCGCCTTACCAATCACTTGATATCCCGCCGGAACCGCGATGTCTTTTCCCAGCAATTCCACCGCTTCCGTAGGCGCAAATCCTTCTTCTCCAACATAACTGAAATTGATACAGCCTGCCGCAAGCAGCATTCCCAAAACTGCCGCCGCAAAAATAGCACAGCTTACTTTCATCTCTTTTCCCTGGTTCTCAAATCCTGTTACTCTTCCACTATGGCAAACATCAGTGATGCCGTCATTACTCTGCGGTTCCCCACGCGAATATGCCCGGTTCCTCGGCCAAAGCGTCCTTTGGACGGCGGTAAGGTGATTTCACAAATCAATTGATCACCGGGATAAATCGGACCAAAAGTTTCAGCTCTGTCGATTGACATGAAATAACCGATTTTTCCCGCATTTTCGGGACGAGAAAGCACGCTGGCACAGCCGGACTGTGCAATAATTTCATATTGAAGAGCCTCTGGAAGTACCGCATAATCATCCGGATAGCCGCAGAACAACTGTTCGTTGCCGGTAACGTTTTTCACCGCAGTGAGAATATCTCCTTCAATTTTAATGACATTGTCAATTAACAGGAAAGGATAACGGTGGGGAACCATCTTCATAATCTGGTTGACATTCATGGTAATGTCATCATTCTTGTCATAATCCGTAAATAGTTCCGGCATTTCTGCAGGAGCCGCTTTTTCCCGGATCGCCAGCGTAATTTTCGCTTCGCAGGTAACACCGCTGTTCGTTGTGTTGCTGGCGTTAAAGACCATTTCGCGGTCGCCTTTGGATTCCGTAGTGATTTCTGTTTTGATCCGATCGCCGGGATTGACCGGTTTCCGGAACTTGACCTTTTCTACCAGACGGATAAAAACATATTCATTGTCATCAACTTTAAATTCATCACGGAATGCAATTTCGCAGAGCTGCTTCATCGTTTCAATCTGGAGAACTCCCGGCATAATTGGATGGTTCGGAAAATGTCCCTGAAAAAACAGTTCATTCATCGAAACATTTTTTACCGCAACGTAAGCTCCGCTACCAAGATTCTGTACGCGATCCAGCATCAGAACCGGATAACGATAAGGAAGAATCGCTTTAATTTCTCCCAACCCAAGCACTTTGTTTACTTCTGTCATTGGATTTCTCCGTGGTTGATATATGTCAATATTAAAGTTTCGTCGAGTTTTCCATAATCTCTTTCTGCATAAGGCCAGCTATCTCTACATTGCGGGGATGGCCAGGCTTGATGGCGACAACATTGGCTTTTACCCGGCATCCGCAAAGGTATAAATCCCCAATCAAGTCAAGAATTTTGTGGCGGACGATTTCATCATGCCACAACAGCCGCTCTTTACAGATAATTGCCCCATTATGCAGAATTGCCGCCGCGTCCAGACTGCCGCCTTTGCACAAACCCATTGCAATTAACTGCTCCAAATCCTTATATTCGACAAACGTTCTGGCTCCGGCAATTTCGGTTCCATAACTGTCTGGTGTGACAGTAATCGCATGATATTGCGGGTCGTACGGACATCCTTTGAAAGAGGCAGTACAAGCAATCGTCAGAGTATCAGCTTCCGGGGGAGTCAAAATGACTTGTGTTTCTTTGTTCTTAACCCATAAGGGTCGGGTGCAGCGGAAAATTTTCGCTTCCGCTTCCTGTTCCAGTATTCCAGAGTCCTGGATCATTTGCCAATACGGGGATGCACTGCCATCTGCAATCGGCGGTTCCTGCCCATCCATGTCGACAATACAATTATCAATTCCGGCAGCATGCAATGCGGACATGATGTGCTCGACAGTATACACGACTGCTCCATTTTTATCAGCAATGGTTGTACCCCGTCGAACATCAACGACATTGGCGGCAAGCGCGCGTACTGCCGGCGCGCCCGGCAGATCGACACGGCGAAAGACTATTCCAGTATTGATTTCAGCCGGATTGAGGCAGAGCGTTGCCCTGGCTCCTGTATGAAGCGCTATCCCGGAAAAGGAGGCACTCTTTATAATTGTATGTTGTTTTTCCATAATAATAGTTTATAAAAGTTTGCATTCTCAGCTTTATACGGCATAATATAGTACCTTTCCCAATAAAAGAAAAGTTTTGATTTCATGGAAAACGAAAATATGGAAAAATCCCGGAAAATTCTGGCGGTTACCGGACCGACAGCGACAGGGAAAACAGCTCTGGCCGTAGCGTTGGCACGAAAATTCAGAGGAGAAATAGTCAGTGCCGACTCGCGCCAGGTCTATAAACACCTTGATATTGGCAGCGGCAAAGACCTTGCGGAATTTGGTTCCGGCGATGACCGAGTGCCCTGTCATTTGATTGACGTTGAGGAGCCAGGCGGTTTTTATCATTTGCGGCGGTTTTGTGCCGATGCGTATGCGGCAATCGATGATATTTCTGCACGAGGGCGCTTACCCATTGTTGTCGGTGGTACTGCACTGTATCTGAATGCACTGCTCCGAGGATACACTTTGCCTGGAGGAGCTCCCGATTTTGAAGAACGCGCCCGACTCGACGCTATGAGCTGTGAAGAGCTGGCGGAACTTTTCAGAAAACTTGACCCGGAAGGCGCGGGTCAATTTCATGACTTTGGCAATTCCAACCGATTGCGGAGAGCAATTGAAATTGCCCGTACACGCGATCAGGCCTTTCCTGTCCCTTTTGCCTTGAATGCACTGATCCTTGGAGTATATTATCCCCGGACTGAAGTACGGGAGCGTATTGCGGCGCGCCTTGATGCTCGGTTGAACCAAGGCCTGGTTGAGGAGGTTGCCGCTCTGCGGAACAATCCGGAAGTGACCGACGAATGGTTGATTGGACTGGGTTTGGAATACAAGTTCGTTACAGAATACCTTCGCGGAGAACTTACCCGGGACGAAATGCGAACGTTATTGTTAAACCGGATCCGACAGTTCGCCAAGCGTCAGGATATTTTTTTCCGCAAGATGGAACGCGAAAACAGTGCGATTTACTGGTTGTTTCGCGGGGATCGGGAAAAAGCGGAAGAACTGGTATCGGGATTTTTAGCTGGAAAAGAGTTACCGATCCCGGAGTTCCGGTTGATGAATCATACAAACGGACCGCGCACACAACAGAAAGGAAACGTGAAAAAATGAATCGTTTGACTTTGTTCATGGCTGGAATGATGGCACTTTTTGTTTCCGGCTGCCTGAATATTGATTATGTCGGGCGCAAACTTCCGGCAGATCCGGCGGGAGAGTCGATCGGATTTTATTCTGACGGACTGGCGGTTCCGGAAGGCGTTTACGATGCAATCGGGCGGGGAACGCTCGAGTGTGACGGATCAACCCCGATTGAAGATATTCGTGAAGCTTTTATCGAAAAAGCGCGTGAGGTTGGCGCAAACGCAGTAGAAATTGTCTCCTTTAAACGTATTCCGGTTGGCGTCCTGATAGAAAATCCCGATTTCGTTCAGCCTGACAGCGAGGTGACTTCAGACTTCAATACTGCTGTGGGGGGCCGGCAACGTTACATTGATACCTTCGGGAACCAGGTTATGAACCAAAGCAGTAACGATATCCAGTATGAGTTGATCATCGTTGCCCGCTTCCTTGCGGATAAAGTACGTTTTGAGGAATTCTCCCAAGAATGGGATGAAGCCAAACGACAGCGTAACGAAAAATTACTGGAAGAATTGACCGCGAAAGATGCGGCTTTGCGCAGTTCGATTCTCGGTGGGGAAAAAGACCCGGAAATTGAATTCCCGGAACAGGTGCCAGAGAAAGCGCAGTAGGAAAATGAATTTGAATCAACACCACGAAACGGCTTCCTTCGTTGAAGGGTTCCGGCCGGAATTACTGGCTCCGGCCGGCAATCTGGATTGTGCCCTGGCTGCATTTGAAGGCGGCGCGGATGCCATTTATGCCGGATTGCCTCGCTTCAATGCCAGAGAGCGCAGTGAAAATTTTACGGTGGAAGAACTTGCCGGGCTGATCGAATATGCCAGAGCCCGCCGGAAAAAGGTCTTTGTTACGTTCAATACTCTGATTAAGGAAAATGAGCTGCCGGATATGATTTCAGCATTAGGCGATCTCTCTGCAATGGAGCCGGATGCTGTGATTTTGCAGGATATCGGTGTGTTGCGGGCGGTGCGGGAATATTTTCCGAATCTGGTGATTCATGCCTCAACTCAGATGGGGATCCACAACAGTGCAGGACTTCGCCTGGCTGAAGAACTCGGCGTTAAACGGGTAATTCTGGAACGTCAGGTGACTATGGAAGAGTTGGCCGTACTCAGGAAATCAACCAAGTTGGAATTGGAAGTTTTTGTCCATGGGGCACTATGTTGTTCTCTTTCCGGACAGTGTCTATTTTCAAGTTGGCAGGGCGGCTATTCCGGCAATAGAGGCAAATGTAAACAGCCTTGCCGCAGACGTTTTTACAGTCGTTCCGGCAACGGATTCTTCTTTTCCACGCAGGATCTTTGCACGTTGGAAATGATCCCTCAGTTGAGGGCAATGAAGATTGATTCTTTAAAGATTGAAGGTCGTTTGCGGCATGCCGACTATGTCTTCAATGCTGTTGGCGCCTATCGGAAAATGTTGGATACCCCCGGGGATTTCCCTGATCGTAAGGTACTCGGCGAAGCGCGGAATATGCTTGCAGAAACCTGCGGGCGCCGATGGTCTCAGGGATTTTTTACCGCTGAGTCGATGAAGACTTTGATTCAGCACGATTCGCTTGGCGGGACTGGGTCTCTTTGCGGAAAAGTTGAAAAAATCCTGGAGAATGGATTTGGATTTAAAACGTCACGCAAAATTTACCTCGGCGATCGCGTGCGCGTGCAACCGGCCAGTGGTGACGAAGGGCCCTCGTTGACCGTAACCAAACTTTTCGCTGACAATAAACCGGATAAGAAAGCGCTTCCCGGACAATTTTGCTTTATCTGCTGTGACAAGCCTGTGC
>CALGPR010000374.1 GCA_937960425.1 uncultured Lentisphaeria bacterium | reverse complement strand
GAAGAAAAACTGCTTGATACTGTAAGTGCCGACTCAACGCTTCTGCGCGTCAAGCTGCCGCCATCGCGATACGATCTGGCAGCAATGGCGCATCAGCACGGCAATGTACTGGAAAGCAAATACGACGAAGACGGCAATCTCTGGATGACCTTTCATATTGCTGAAAATATACATGAAAAATATAAGGATTACACCGTCTGTGCCGGCTCCCGGTAAGTGCGACGGCACAATCGTTTATGGAGACAACAAAATGAACCGATACAAACACCTTTCACTCGTTGCGTTATTAGGCCTGATGGTGCCGCTAACGGCAATTTCTGCGGATTCCAGCGGCTCGTTTCCCTATAAAAAGTACAACCGTTCCGGGGAACTGGTTCTGGAAGCCGAGCGGCTCATTGCCAGTGAACAATACGAAGAAGCGCTGGAGATGTACCGGGAAGCTCGTAATATCTTAACCGGGCTATTGGAACTTTACCCCAACGCCAACAAAAATCTGTTCAACACCCGCATTACCGGAATTGATGTAAAAATCGAACGTCTGGAGCGTCTGTTGGGAAAATCCTCCGCGCCGCAAGCAACGGAATCGCTTCCATCCGCTGGTGCTGTTACACCTTCAGCGACCTCAGCGCCTGCAGCGCCTTCCGACCGGAATGCTTCAGCACGGGAACTGGTCATGGCGAACGCGGAGATCCAGATGCTCAAAACCGAAAATGCACAACTCAAAGAACAAATTCTGGATGCAGCGCAACAGTTGGAAACTGTCAAACGCGAATTGCGCTACGGCAGTGCCACTTCTGAGGAAGTCCAGAACCTGTTGAAGGAAAAACGCGAACTTCAAGAAAAACTCAACTTCAAAGACAACCAGATTGCCGAACTGAACAAGAAAATTGCGGCACCGGAAGGGATACGTACCGAATACGAGGCGCGGCTCTTTGATGCCCAACGCCGTGCCGACGCAGCAACAAAAAAACTGGACAACTATCAAAGCAATTTTAAAATTTTCCAGGAGGAAGCTGCTGCGACAAAAGAACAGCTTGTTGAACAACGTGGGCTGGTCAAAGATATGCGCGAACAGCTGGAAACTCAACGGATTCACCTTGCCAACGTCGAAGGGGCTTTACAGTTGAGTAAAAATGAAACGGCAGAGCTTTCGGAAAAAATTGCCGGACTGGAACTGGCTGCAAAAGGCAAAGATGAAATTATCGCCAATTACAAAGAAAGTACAGCGTTGCTGGAACAGCGCCTGCTTGACGCCGCCGGCAGCGACGATGCTGTTACCCGTCTCCAGGGAGATCTTTTTGTTGAGAACAAAAAATTGCGGGAAAACCGCGATGAATTGCGCAACCTTGCTCGTGAACTGGAACGTGATTTGCAGATCCAACAGGACAAAGTCCGCTCGCTGAATCAGAAATCTACTCAGGACAACGACGCACTCAAACGCGCTCTATCTGAGGTCGAATCGCTCAATCTGGAAATTCTGCGCCTGAGTGACGACAAGGAAAAACTTATAGTTGACAACGAAAAATACATTTCGGATCTGCAAGCCCAGCGGGAACGTATTGAGAAATTGACAGCAGACCTTCTGGACAGTGCCAACAAGTGCGATATTCTGCAAAACCGGCTTGATTCCCGGGACAATTCTTCGGAAGCTATTGCAGAAATGAACACGGAAAAAATTTCCAACCTTGAAACATTGCTTGACGAACGCAACGCCGATTACGCTGCCTTGCAGGAAAAATACAACAGCCTGGAACTTCAATACAGTTCTGCACAGCAGAATGCCCAGCAACTGAAGCAGGCGGTCATTGATTTGCAAGACGAGCAGGCAACCGCAGCCAGTGAAGAAGCTCAGGCCCTGAAAAAAGAACTGGAAGAACAACAGGCTGCTTATACAAAACTGCAGATGGCCAACGAAACTGCCCAGGAAGAACTCCGCCAGTTGAAAGCGCAGATCGTCGAGCTGGAAGCAGGCAAGATTGATGTTGCCGCAGTGCAGCAGGAAAATCAGAAATATGAAGAGGTTCAGGCAAAATGCCAGCTTGCCGAACAGAAACTGGCAGTTGCCGAACAGCAAATCAAGACCTTGACCGAAGAGAATGATAAACTCCGCGGAGACGACGGTGCAAAAAATAAAATTGCCGAATTGACCGACACCAACCGCCAATTGCGGGAAGAACTTACCCGAGCACTGGCCGGAGGGGGAAATACCATTCCGGAAGTGGCGACCGGCGTGGCATTGACTCCGGAACAGATCCGCATCATGCTTGATGCTGCTGTCGCCGCAGAATTAAAGGATGATGCAGAAGTTGCCATCTGGCACTACCAGAAAGTCCTGGAAACAGAACCGGATAACGTCGCGGCCAACCGCCGCCTTGGGGGAGTCTTCCTCAAGCGCGACCGCTACGAAGAAGCTGCAAAACACTTGCAGCTGGCGTTACTCCGGACGCCGGACGATATCGACACCGCTGTGGATTACGCCAAGGCGCTCAATGCTCAGCGTAAATACGGCAATACGCTGTCGCTTCTGGGGCCATTTCTGGAAAAAAATCCTGATAATCGTGCCATCCTTCTGGAAACAGGTATTGCTCTTAATCGCAGTGCCCAATATGCAGAAGCAGAAAAGTACCTGGGAAAAATTCTGGAAATTCAGAGCCGCCATCCACAGGCCAATCTGGAAATGGCCCGGGCAATCATTCATGGCGATCCTGCAAAAGTGGTAGAAAGTGCCAATTACTATCGGGTTGCAAAAGAAGAAGGTTGTGTTCCCGACCCTGAACTCGAAGATTTGCTGCAAAGTGAACTGAACGACAAAACCGAAACCATTGAATTTCTTTACCAGACGGCTCAGGAAGCGCTCGAAAACGGCGATGGAGAAACCGCTATCTGGTACTATCAACAATTAACCGATTTAGATCCTTCGAATCCCATGCCGAAATATCTTACCGGATACATCTTCGCAAATTCCAACCGGGTGGAAGAAGCGCTGGCTCTACTTGACCGAACTGGCGGGTCAGCAGATTCCCGTGCAGTTGAAGGATTCGCCCTTGTTAAAGGGGGACGTTATGGGGAGGCTGCCGCCGTATTTGAAGCAGCTGCCGCCGCCAGCGAAGGAAAACCCTGGCAAACTCCGCTGGAACTGAATGCGCTGAAACTGGAACTGAACAACTTTTTTGCCAGCAATGCAACCAGTGACAACGCTGATTTACAACGGGCTGCTCAAGCTTTCGATACATTTGCAGGCCAAATGGCGGAGGCAACTCAGCCGGAAGCTCCAGTTCCGCAGGAGGCTCAACCCGAAGCTCAGGCTCCGCAGGAGGCTCAACCCGAAGCTCAGGCCCAGGGTTCTCAAACAAAATAAAACAGAATGTATCGATCAGTTTGATGCGAGACAGGAAAGGTCTTTCCCAACTCGCATCAATTTTTTATCGGTTTAATTCTCCGTCTTTCCCCGAAAAATAAACAACGCCACGGAATCAAATCAGTGATTTCATGGCGTTGATCTATAAAAAAACTCTCCATCGAAACCTGATAGAGAGAATAAACCGTCAAACTATGATATTGACTGAAAATCAGATCTTGGCTTTATCCCAAAGATCCTTGCTGACAAAAGCCGTCAACGGACGCTTATCTGCCGTCAATCCTTTAAAAGCATAACGGAGATTCCCTTCCTTGCCGTAGGTGACTTTTTCAGTAACATCAGCTTCGACCTTGGCTTTGGCCTTGACATCATAGAACATATGCTTCATTTTTGCCCACCTCCTTGGGGTTTTCCTGTTTCTACTCTACCATAAGTATAGCAAGAGTTTCGGCTTTTGGCAATAGGAACAACGTTTTTTTTGGGAAAAAAATTTTTTTCCGGGAGAAAAAAGTCAGTTTACAGCAATTTTCAAGGTAATTGGGCAAAAATTTGTGTAATGACGTCCCAGAAAATGAAGCATCTTCAGTGTCCGTAAAGCATCAAACCAAACGTGGAATGCCTGAATCCGTGCAGAATCATTTTTTGGGGTATTGCGGAGAATCCTGGGCCATGCTTCGAAAAAACCTTCACTTTCCAGATAGGCTCGTGACCATTCCGGTAAAGCCATAAACGCCTCAGGTTCGCGTCCTGCACACCGGAGTACTTTTCCGACTTCCGCAAATGCTGCATCTGAAGAAAGAGTCAACCCCTCTCCTTTCACCAGTTTCCAGAGTGCCGGCCCGGTTCCGAATGGAACACGATCCGAAAGCCGGGCTGCCGGGTGCAGCGTTGTCGTCCCAATAAAGCCAATCGGTGCAAATTTGCGGATCGCCTGAAAAAAATAAAAATCTTCTCCGCCGCGATTTTTACGCATTCCACCAGCGCGAACATAAACAGAAGGCCGTACAACCTGGGCAGACCCCATCACCAAGTATCCATAAGGAGATCCGATTTCCGCAAGTTTTCGCGCATAGCATGTCATATATTCTTCATAAAGGCGAACCGCAGCCTCCATCATGTCATGATTTTCTCCATCCACGCGATGATGAAACTGTACCGTTGCCGCACCCCATTCCAGATGGGCATCAAAAGCAGCAGCAACAGCAGAAAAGTAATTATTTTCTACCCGGGTATCGGCATCGAGAGAACAAATCAGCGCATCTGCTCTTTTCCCGAGAATGGCCAATACCATGTCCATTCCGGTTTTACGGGCAATCCCGACGCCCCCGTCGCCTGGAAGTTCGCGCCCAGTTGTTGCACAGTCCAGAAAAAACAGGTCGTCGCGCTGAAAGCTGTTTTCTCGCAAATCAGACAACAACGCTTGATTCTCTTCCCGGCAGGATAAAGGCGCACCAGCGTCATTGTTTACCACAGCGACAATAAAAGCATCCTCGCGACAGGGGATGGTTGCCACCAGCCCTCGAAATTCTTCCCGATCCCGGCAAACCGGTACCACAACCGCAAAACGGTACTTCCCAACTTCCGGGATTGCCGGTTCCCAGATCGACCTTGCAGGATTCTTCTCCAGGTATTTTTTCATCACAACGATTCCGAAATGCTGATGACCAGAAAATGCGCTCCACTGCCGGGCGTCCAGGAAAAATGAGTTTTGCCGTCTGCAACGGTTCCGGGAATCGGCACCATATCGGAAATCAAGTGCACATCCGTTCCTGGAATCGTTACCTCAACTGTCTCTTCTCCGCATTCAAAGCTGCCGGAGTAATAAGTCAACCAGTCAGCAGCCCGTTTGACTCGCACTCCTTCAAAAGATCTGTCCGCTCCACCGACGGAAAGTTGAAGACTATCCACTGCGTTGACCGCCTCCAAATCGTCCGCAGGGAATGTCAGCATTCCCGGTTCAGATGCCGTAGCGAGCACCTCATCGCCAAATTTTAAAACCGTCGCATCAGCAGCAATTGCACAAAGGACATTGCCCTGGGCATCAAGCCTGGCAGCAGCCAGAGTTCCATCTGTACTTAACCCATCAACCGCAAGTTCTCCGTCGTTCAATCGAGATGCGCCAATGACAACACTTTTATCGGCCTTCACTGCCCGGAAAGCTCTACCGGCAGCACATTCAACATCGGTAATTTTTGCCCGGGAATCACGTGTTACCGGTTGCGGCCGAATCTGCATAGCGACCAGGAAGTCTGCCTGAGAAACTTTTTCCGGTAATGCCGCGGCAAGGTGATATTCGCGTACCACCTCACTTTCTTCCAGCCATTCATTGTTTCCGCGCGGGCGAACCGGCTCCACATCGTACCCGGTAGAAATAGAAAAAGTTACTTCCTTCGGAGCAAGAACCCGCGCATAAAGCTCCGCTTTCTCCCCGATAATATCAAAATACCGGCGCGGGATCGATGCAAAAAGCGGATAAGAACTGTGTGCCAGATATGCCAGTTCTACCGGCTGATTCGCCTTAATGACGTCATGCGTGATGATGAATTCCGGCTTGACAAAGAGGACACGCCGTTCAAACTGCTCCAGTTTCCCACCATTAAGCGTTGGATTGCCTGCTTCACCGGTCATATAGCCGAAAG
>CALGPR010000373.1 GCA_937960425.1 uncultured Lentisphaeria bacterium | reverse complement strand
TTTCCAACTTGTCGTTCCAACTCCAAAGCGGCTTCGGGCGATAATCAGCGCCCGGATTTTTCAGATTAATCACTTTTCACTCCTGTTGTTTCATCATCTGTATTCTCATAATATAAAGCAATCAAAAGCAAAAAGCAATCGTTAATGAGGGAAAATATACTACGTGTTATTAAAAGAGCGGCAGCTGAAAAAGAGAATCTTCTTCCGGTGCGTCTGAATCACTTTTCCGGCGATTTTTCCGGACGCGGAAACTGGGAGCGCTTTCTTCCAGGACCTCGAGAATTGCATTGGCCCGATCGACAACTTCATCCGGCAATCCGGCCAGTTTGGCAACATGAATCCCATAACTTTTATCCGTTGCCCCGGGAACAATCTGCCGCAAAAAGACAATTTGATCCCCGTATTCCCGGACAAGAACATTGTAATTATCCACTCCGTTTTTCGTCTTCGCCAACTCTGTCAATTCATGATAATGCGTCGCAAACTGTGTCCGGCAGTGGCAATGCTCATTGTCATGCAGAAATTCAGCAACCGCCCAGGCAATACTCAAGCCGTCGAAGGTACTTGTCCCGCGACCAATTTCATCCAGAATCACCAGACTTTTCGGGGTAGCATGGTTGAGGATATTGGCTGTTTCCACCATTTCCACCATAAAAGTGCTCTGCCCGCGTGAAAGATCATCTGAAGCACCGACGCGAGTAAAAATACGATCAACCAGACCAATCTTTGCAAAATCTGCCGGCAAAAAAGACCCCATCTGCGCCATCAACACCAGAAGTGCCGTCTGGCGGATATAAGTCGATTTCCCAGCCATGTTAGGTCCGGTAATAATCATCATTCGATGGCGATCCCCATCCATTTTCACGTCGTTGGGAACGAAACGCTCCTGCCGCATATTAACTTCCAGGACAGGGTGCCTTCCTCCGATGATCTGCAATGTCTCGTCTTCCGTAATTTTCGGGCGGATGTAATTGCGCTCCCGGGCAACTTCTGCCAATGAGGCAAGAGCATCAATTTCTCCCAATGCAGCGGCAGCATTTTGAATCGGAACCGTAAATGCCTGTGCATAGTCGCGCAACTCCTGAAACAACTGGGCTTCCAAAGCTCTGGCCTTGTCTTCAGCACCTAAAATTTTACTCTCAAGCTCTTTCAATTCCGGCGTAATAAAGCGCTCTGCATTCACCAGTGTCTGCTTTCGGATATAATCGTCGGGAACCAGGTCAAGATTCGATTTGCTTACCTCAATGTAATAACCGAAAACAGAGTTGTATTTTACCTTCAGCGACTTAATTCGCGTTCGTTCCTGTTCCCGCTGCTGAATATCGCTGAGCCAGTTTTTCCCTTCCACCGCAGCCTTTCGCAACTCATCAAGTTCTTCGTTGTACTGCTCTTTAAAAATTCCGCCTTCATTCAAAACGGCCGGTGGTTCCTCGACAATTGCCCGCTCGATCCGGTCTACCAGTTCCGGCTGGAGTTCAATCATTTGCTCTAATTCCGCAAGCTTCGGCACGTCGAAAAATTGCAAAAGTCGTTTGGTGCCCGGCAACATGGAAAGCCCGGAAGCCAGTGTCAGCATATCTCTGGCGTTAGCAGTTCCGACATTCAATCTGCCGACAATCCGTTCCAGATCGCGAACCACGCCAAGAGTTTCCCGCAATTCTGCCAAGGTCAGCGGATCTTCCTTCAAGCCTTCCACCGCATCAAGCCGGGCAACTATAGCATCCCGGTCGTATAAAGGACGAAGTACCCAACTGCGCAGCAGGCGTCCCCCCATCGGCGTCCCGGTTTTGTCCAGGACCGCCAATAACGTATTGGATCGGTCTGTCCCATACATCGGTTCAACCAATTCCAGATTGCGCTGACTGATGGGATCCAGTTTCAGAAATTTCGTTGTGGAGTAAACTATCAATTTGGTTACATGCGAAGCACTCTGACGTAGATTTTCGACGGCATAATGCAGAACGGCGCCGGCCGCACAAACTCCAAGTGTCACGCCCCGGCAGCCGAAGCCGTCAAGTGTCGCCACCCCGAAATGGCGTTTCAATTCATCGTCTGCCCAATCATAGGCAAAATAGTAATTTTCCAACGGAGTAAAGAGAAGTTGCTTATTGGAAACCGGCTTGGGCAAATCTCCGACTTCCCAGGCCTGATAAAGCGATTGCGGAACAATACATTCTACGGCGCCAAGACGGTTTAATTCTGTCTCCAAATCTGAAAGAGCCGTCAATTCTGTCACTTTAAACTCACCGGTACTGATATCCAATAAAGCAAGGCCGTACTGTTCTTTTCTGGTACAAATCGCCAGCAGAAAGTTATTACGTGAAGGCGACAATGCCGTTCCATCGATAATTGTTCCGGGAGTGATAATGCGTGTCACAGCTCTTTTCACAATCCCTTTAGCAAGTTTGGGGTCTTCCAGCTGTTCTGCGATCGCAACTTTTACGCCGGCACCAAGGAGTTTCGGCAAGTGCATTTCCAGTGCATGATAGGGAAACCCGCACATCGGAACCCCTGCCCGACGGGTCAAAACAATATCCAATAAAGCGCTGGCACGTGCTGCATCCTCAAAAAACATTTCATAGAAATCGCCAAGCCGAAAAAGCAAAATTGCATCTCCGGGAATGTCCGCCTTAGCTTCCCGGTATTGTTTCATCATCGGCGTCAGCACCATTTCCTGTTCAGCCATTCCGTCGTTACTCCTCGTCGTTCGCTCATTCTCTCTTCATAAGACATTTCTTTCTCGTGCCCAGCAGAAATGCAAAAATCCTTTACTCGGAAAAGAAGCGGCCGAAAAATCCTGACAGATTTTCCGGCCGTAATTCCAAAACACTGATCGTTATCGAAGCCGAAGGAAAATTATTCTTCCCCCAGATCTTTCAACGCAGCCTTACGGCTCAAACGAATCTTGCCGGACTGGTCAATATCGATGACTTTGACCGTGACATACTGTCCTTCTGTACAGATATCCTTTACTTCTCGAACCCGATAATCTGCCATTTCGGAAATATGCAGCAGTCCTTCCTGCCCGGGAAGAATTTCCACAAATGCACCAAAATCACGGATACTGACAACTTTACCACGGTAAATCTTGCCAATTTCAGCTTCTGCAGTACACGCAAGGATCCGCTGTTTTGCTTCTTCCAATTTTTCCTTGTTTGCGGCCATGATCTTGACAACGCCATCGTCAGAAACATCAATAGATGCCTGGGTTTCTTCGGTAATAGCTTTGATGTTCTTGCCGCCGGGGCCAATCAAAGCGCCGATTTTATCTGGATTGATGCGCATAGATTCAAGCCGCGGTGCGCGTTCACTAATTTCAGCGCGCGGAGCAGCAATGCACGCTTCAATACGATCCAGAATGAACAAACGGGCAACCCGGTCACGTTCCATTCCCTGACAAAGCAAATCAATCGGAATCCCCGGTAACTTCAGGTCAAGCTGGAAACCAGTAATCCCTTTGCGGGTACCGCAGACCTTGAAGTCCATATCTCCGAAGTGGTCTTCAGCACCGATGATATCCGTCAGCAGCAAAGCTTTCTGACCATCTTCACTGGTAACCAGGCCGCAGGAAATCCCCGCTACCGGGGCCTTGATTGGAACGCCGGCATCCATCAGAGAAAGAGTTGCACCGCAGACAGAAGCCATCGACGTGGAACCGTTAGAACTCATGATTTCCGAAACGCAGCGAATGACATACGGGAAATCTGCGGGAACGACCTTGGAGACCGAACGCTCGGCTAAATCGCCATGGCCGATTTCACGGCGTCCCGGGCCGGCAATTCTACCGACTTCACCAACGCTGTAATTCGGGAAATTGTAATGCAGATAAAAACGCTTATTCAACATCGATCCGTCGCCGGTGATATTATCGTATTCCTGAGCGTCTTTTTCATTGCCGAGGGTGGTAATCACCAGAGCCTGGGTTTCCCCGCGGGAAAAAAGAGCACTGCCATGAACCACCGGCAGAACACCGACTTCCATAGACAGCGGACGGATCTCATCAATTCGGCGGCCATCGGGACGGTACTGCTTTTCAAGAATCGCATTACGGGTAGTAATCCGAACCAAAGCATCATAGGCTTTTTTCATTTCCAGAACGAAATCATCGTCACTCATGTCCGGAAATTCCGGACGCATTGCGTCACTGGCATTTTTAAACAATTCATCCATTGCGGCAATGCGATCGGCTTTTCCGTGAATCAGGCAAACCCGTTCAATATCATTTTTGCAAAATTCCGCGAGGCCGGTAGTAATCTTTTCAGGAACCAGATGCAGTGTCGGCACCTTCTTCGTCTTGCCGGCACGGCGTGCCAGATCCAACTGTGCTTCACACTGAACTTTGACAATCTCGTTAGCAAAGTACATTGCTTCTTTGAGCTCTTCTTCGGAGCACTCATAGGCTTCCCCTTCAATCATGATCACTTTGTCCGGAAGTCCGGCATAAATCAGATCGATAGTACTGCGGGCCATTTCTTCCCGGGTCGGGTTAGCAATCAACTTACCGTCAACCTTGCCAACGCGCACTGCACCAATCGGTCCCTGGAAGGGCAGATCGGAAAGAACTAATGCAGCAGAAGCACCCAACATATTCAAGACGTCCGGTTCATTCACTCCATCGGCACTGAGAAGCATTCCGTAAACCTGAACCTCATCGTAAAAGCCTTCAGGAAAGAGCGGCCGCAACGGACGGTCTGTCACGCGGCAGGTCAGAATTTCTTTTTCAGTAGGACGCCCTTCCCGCTTGATGTAGCCGCCGGGGAAACGTCCTGCTGCACTGTATTTTTCACGATAATCGACCTGCAACGGGAAGAAATCCGTCCCTGGACGTGCTTCTCCGGAACAAACGGCAACAATTACAATCGTGTCTCCCATACGGACAAGGCAGGATCCATTGGCAAGGTTGGCCATTTTGCCGGTGGAAATCTCGATACTGCGTTCCGCATCGAGCTGGAATGTTACTTTTTCTTCAGCCATAATATCTCCATTTTGTTGCCTGCGAAGCGGCAAAACTTCGCAGAAGATGAACATTTCCAGTTCACCCGCAGTGTGGAGCGCGAAGTTTCGATGAAACTTACGCGCTTTCGCATGATTGCGGAATCGCGGTATCAAAACCCGAAGCAATGCCTTTTCCCCAGATTCTGATAGCGTCCGAATTCCACAACTTGTCAGCTTTTCCCGCTGAAAAGAGCTGCGGACAAACCGATACTCTAACAATATAATCGCCCAAATATAAAAAAACAAGCGTTTTGACAGCAAAACGCTCGTTTTCCGATATTTATTGAAATAGAAAATTCCAAGGAAACAAAGAAAGGTTACAGTTCAATTTCAAAATGGTAAGAATATCCACTGCAAACATTTTCTGGTTCACGTCCTGGCAGAACGACGACAGCTTCAACTGTATCCGGCAAAACCAGATCTCCAGAAATTCTATTCCCGCAACGTTCCCAATTACCGCGGACGTCTCCCCGTGGCGTTGGAATCAACGCTTCTGCCTGATTAATTCCTTGGGCAAAGAAAGGGGCAAAACGGACTTTTTTCCAATTTACCTCAATCTGTTCAATACCGACCAGTACATTGACAAATTCGCTGGCAGGATGTGCTGACCAGGCATGGCAGACACTCCAGTCAAACACATACTGAAAATGTTCCCATGTTGCTCCAGTCTTCAGCATCGGACTCCACTTTGTACGAATAAAATCAATTACTTCCTGCAGGTAAGGCAATCGAAGTGTACGGATGGCCGTAAACAAATACGTTGTCCACATTGCTGACGGAACTGCACCCGGAACAGATTCACAACGCAGATACGGCAAAATCCGCTGGGTTAACATCGACTCTTGCGCTTCCGGCTTCATTCCCAGAATCAGAGCCAGAACCTGGGCATGAACCGATGGCTCTCCTACAACCGTACCGTCCAACTTCAAACATTCTTCAAAAAGACCTGTCTTTTCGTTAAAGAAATATTTGTTTACACACTCTTTATGTGCCTGAATTTTACGGAAAATGTCACACGCTTTCTGGCCTTCTCCAGCCGCCTTGAGCAATTTATGATAATACGTCAGCGCCAGAATATACCAGAGATTGAGGGTACAGGGAATATCATCCTTTTCCAACTCTGCCCAATCTTCAAAGAGCCAGAAGCGGTGATCATGGCGGATCAACCCGTTACTGAGTCGAACTTCCGGGCCATCAAAATAGTTGAGAATTTCGCCGATCCGGCCATGTTGTTCATGAAAAAGTTCCAAATCTCCGGTTTGAAAATAGTAATCATAAATGGTCATAATCCACGCTAACGCAAAATCCGGCAAAATACACCAGCCTGACGAAGTCGGGGCGTGTCCATACGTCAACCCTTCCGGCGCCCGTTGCCCAGCCAAAGAACGAATGCCGCGCTTCAGCAGTCGGGCATCCCCGTCTAAATAAAAGGTATTTCGAGCTTGAATCCGTGCATCTCCCCACCATTGTGCCTGCTCCCGCCACGGAGTATCCATATAGGCATCAAGGGAACAAAGCTGTTGGGTATGTCGACAGATTCCATAAATTGCATTCAACGTTTCATCCGAGCAGGAAAACGCGCCGCGCATCGTAAACGGATATCCGGCAGTATGCATGGAGATCCGGATTATCAGCGGTTGTTCAGCATCGCGCACCTGAAGCACAATATGCTTCTGGCCAAGCAAATGAAAAAACTCATGCTGGCAATTTCCTTTTGCCGGGCGCAGTCGGTTGCTCTGGGCAACCATGCAGCCGCAGCCTGGCTCCATATAAATAGGATAACCGTCTAAAAGGAATTGCTGCGCATGCAAATCAATAATTTCTTTGCCCGTTGCGCCAAGAACTTCCAGCCGAACAGTCGCCAGATAAATTTTATCCAACTCCACAGTAGCGCATGTAAAGTTACCCAGACCGGTCGGTTCAAAATAAAGCGTCATCGTATCCCCTTCGACCGTGTATTGCATAAATGGATTCAAATTCCATTCCGCCTTCGGTTGAAGTTCATTGTCCATGTAAAACCAGGTAACATTTTTGCAGGACTCATATCCTTCGGCACATTTTCCCGACGCAGTGGAAACTACTTTTTCAGGAGCAACCCACTCTTCGCGCAGCAGTGGAATGCCACGCTCTTCCACGTCATCATAAGGCGGAGTACCGAAATTAGTGGACGGGAAAAAGGCTTTGCAGAAGGGATAAGCGACCCAATCAGTCGGCGCATTTTCTGAAGTAATCCAACTGCGGTCATCCTTGGCCATATCAATATGTTCCTGAAAATCCAACTGCAACGACAAACGTCCGACATCAGGGGTCTGCGCGGGGCTTCGGCGCATCAGCCATTGGTCACTTTTGCTACGGATTTTTACATCGCCGATATCGACGGCACAAAGGAATCCAGCTTTGGTCTGATGCAGGTAACTGAACGTACTGATTCCGGGATTGTATGCCTCATCCGCGATCCAATTGTGCCCGACGCGCAAATAAGAAGAAATTTCCACTTCGTCATATGGCCAATGCGACTGATATCCTCGGGCCGGCCCGCGGCAGACATAAGTTCCGTTAATATAAAGTCTGTATTCTTTATCCGCGGTAATAAACATTGTCACCGATACGGGGACTTCTGGAAGTTCAAAATCTTTGC
Organism: uncultured Lentisphaeria bacterium; assembly: GCA_937960425.1. Lineage (GTDB taxonomy): Bacteria > Verrucomicrobiota > Lentisphaeria > Victivallales > Victivallaceae > UMGS1518. The sequence goes on along the minus strand of CALGPR010000373.1, from coordinate 4,136 downwards.
GGAATTGTGCAAAATGATTTAACAGATACAGGTAAGCCTCCGGCCAGATCCAATCGGATTGCCGCAACGGATGGTTAACGTCGAGCATAACGAGTGCACTCCTTGTTTTCTCAGGTAAATTCGTGTTCAAACCTCATTTGTATTTGTACAGGCTGGCTAAATATAGTCTGGGGGATGGGAAAAAGCAATTTGGGCCTGCCGATTCCATCCTTTTTCTCAACGGAGGATAGATTCGGTCATTGAAAATATAGAGAAAAGATGTACTTTTTGTAAAAGAATGGAATCGGCATCTTCGGATTGAATCCTTCCGAACTAACTATTGCAGATTCTGATTCCAAGAAATTTGATATGGCTTTAATCCTATAACAAAATCAAGTTATTCGTATAAGGTTGATACGGGTTTTGTTGAACTCGTTTCCGCCTGATACTTAATTCAGGCAACCTCCGGTTGTAATTTGTCTTAACGGGAAACGGCAACGGGAGATTTGTCATGATTTCCGGGAAGGAACGATTATGAAAACCAGGCAACACATTGTTATCTGCAGTCATTGCGGAGAAAAAACCATCCCCCGGGAAGAATCAGTTTTTGAAGGGTGGACGAAAATTGGCGTCAACCGCTTCTGTTCTCTCTGCGGCGGAAAACTGGATGGATCGGAAACGGCAGTTCCTGCTTCCGAGACCTTCCTGGAAAATTTTTCTCAGGAAACGGTTCGGCTGGATAATGCTTTTGTAAAACTTTTCGGGGATGAAAAAATTTCTGTAACTGATCCGGCATCAATTCTCGGTACATCTCAGGAAACGGTAAAAGCGACAGAATATCTTGATGAACAGCCACGTTTCTGCCGAGATTGCAAGGAATACATCAAACACCCCTTTCACAGTCGATGTGGAAAAACCAACCGTGAAGTAGGCCCGATGGACGACTGCCCGGACTTTACACCAGCTGCCAACTTACAATCAGACACTCATGAAGGAACAAGCGAGCAATGACCCCAAGTTGTTTTCCTGATTTATCTGCCCGTCTTTCGGCTTTTGAACAGGCTGATCTTTATCCTGTAATCACCTCCGATTACTGTGCTGGACGCTCTGTAGAAACCGTCTTTGAAGCTGCAGCACGCGGCGGTGCGAAGTTGATTCAAGTGCGGGAAAAACACTGTTCTGACCGCAAATTTTTCGAAATTGCCCGGCACTGCCGGGAAATTGCCAATTTCTATCATGTTCTTTTGATCATTGACGACCGGCTTGATATTGCGCTTGCAGTAAATGCTGACGGCGTTCACATTGGCCAGGAAGACCTTCCAGTCAACGCTGCCCGCAGAATTGCTCCGGAACTGCTGATCGGAACCTCTACCCACAATCTGGAAGAAATTGCATATGCTCAAGCCGACGGGGTCAGTTACCTCAATGTCGGGCCGATCTTTCCGACCCAAACCAAAGCGGTCGGATATCCGGCCCTCGGACTTGACTACCTGCGTGAAGCAATTCCCCATATCCACATCCCATTTACGGTAATGGGAGGAATCAAAGAACATCATATTGCTGATCTTGTCCACAGCGGGGCCAGGCGTATTGCAATGGTCACGGAAATTACAACCGCACCGGATATTGAAGAAAAAGTCCGCCAGTTGCGGCGTTATTTCCCGGGGAGTTGATGGGAACGGACTTGCAAAAAACGCGGTTGGGCATTATTGTAAAAAGAATTATCTTTATGCAAATCCGAATATGGGATTTACAGGCAATTATCAACCACCAATCGATACAGGATTAAGGCAATTATGGCTGACAGAAATTACAGGATCGCGGTCCTTCCCGGAGATGGTACCGGCCCGGAAGTTGTTGCGGAAGGGCTGAAAGTATTAGACGCAGCAGCAAAAAAATTCGGTTTTACTACAGAACGGGAAACGTTCAACTGGGGTGGAGAACACTATCTCAAAACAGGTGAAGTCCTCCCTGAAAATGCACCGGAAATGCTGAAAAAATTCAATGCAATTTTCCTTGGTGCCATCGGACATCCGCAGGTAAAACCCGGCATTCTGGAAAAAGGGATCCTGCTCAAACTGCGTTTTGCACTGGATCAGTACATCAATCTGCGTCCTGTCAAATTGTATCCTGGCGTGGAAACGCCGCTGGCCAACAAGGGACCGGAAGATATTGATTATGTCGTTGTCCGCGAAAATACTGGTGGCATTTATACCGGCATTGGCGGGATCTCACAGCCCGGCACCAAGGATGAAGTTGCCATTCAGTCGATGGTTTACAACTACATGCAGGTTGAACGCTGTATCCGTTTTGCCTTTGAAGAAGCCCGTAAACGCCACAGCAATGGCAACGTCTGGCACGGCCTCTCTGAAGAAGATAAAGCAGCAGGGAAAATCGGTCAGGTCACTCTTTGTGGCAAAACCAATGTCCTGACCTATGTTTTTGGTCTGTGGGAACGTGTCTTTTATGAAGTTGCCAAAGATTATCCAGACATCAAAACAGCATACTGCCACGTCGATGCCACCTGTATGTGGATGGTGAAAAATCCGGAATGGTTTGATGTTCTGGTCACCTGCAACATCTTTGGCGACATTATCACAGACCTTGGTGCCATGACTCAGGGAGGCATGGGTATCGCTGCCGGCGGTAACATCAATCCCCAAGGCGTCAGCATGTTTGAACCGATCGGCGGATCAGCTCCGAAGTATACCGGCAAAAACATTATCAATCCGATGGCTGCCATTATGGCGGTAGCAATGATGCTCGATTACCTTGGAGAAAAAGAGGCTTCTAAAGCCATCGAAAAAGCGGTTGCTTTCATGACCGGTACCAAGATGAAATCTCAGGCTGCCGGAAAAATGGGATATTCTACAACGGAAATCGGCGATATGGTTGCCGCAAACCTCTGAGCAACTGTTCAGAAGTGACCACCCATACGGAAACATTCGTATCCGAAGAACATCACGACGGAATTTGCCGCCGTGATGTTCCTTTTTCCCATATCTCCAGAAATACACGACCGCCTTTACTTGACGACCCGATACAATGTCTTGCGGCGGCGAAAATTGTCAAAGATTCCCGTTCTACAACCGCAGGCATCGTATTGGTCGACGGAAAACGTTACTTTGTTAAACGCTATAATTACCCGACTTTTTTTCATAAATTGAAACGGTTTCTCCGCGGTCGAGGAAAATCCCGGGCAATGAATAACGTTATCGTTGCACAACATCTTTCCCGCAACGGTATTCTTGCGCCTATGGTAATCAGTGCCGGCTTTTATGCACCCCGCTTCTGGCCTCAGTATGATATTCTGGTTACGGAAGCTTTTTCAGAACCGGTAACTGTAGCAGAACAGTTACCGGAAATCGCTGACGAAAAACATATAATAAGGTTGGTGAAAGCCTTTGCAAAACTCCTCAGCAAAATCCACAATTCTAATGTACTTCATGGCGACATGAAGCTGGAAAACATTCATGGAGCAAAAATCCCGGGCGGGAAAGAAACAATTTACGGAGTCTTTGATTTTGATGGCAGTAAAATACTGAAACGAAAACCAACAATTTCCGAGCGGACAAAAGAAGCTGCGCGTATACTTTCGTCACTGGAATTCCTACTGTTGCGAAACGGCTCCGGCACATTTAACCGAGCCCGGACAATCGCAATTTTCCTGGATAGTTATCGCAAATACGCGAAGTGTGATCTATCTGTCCGGCAACTCGAAGCTCGTATTGCCTATTTGGTGGAACGCAATGTACGCAAATACGGCATCCACACCGTGGAAACTCCTATAAGGAATTCCGACAATGCCTGAAGATATTGCAAAATTGAAATACAGCCTGGGTTATTCTTTTCGCGACATCTCTATTCTGCGAGAAGCATTGACCCATCGCTCTTATGCCGCAGAAAACAACCTGAAATATGACAATCAACGCCTGGAATTTCTCGGGGACGCAGTGCTGGAAATTGTCTTGACAGAACATCTGTTTCGTCTCTATCCCGACGCTGACGAAGGGTTAATGACCAAAATGCGGTCTGCGTTAGTTCGCCAGGATTCCCTGGCTCAAATCGCCAGAAAACTTCATTTCGGAGATTTTTTGATTACCGGCAAAGGGGAACTTGAAAGCGGCGGAAATCAACGGGAATCCACTCTTGCGGAT
>CALGPR010000372.1 GCA_937960425.1 uncultured Lentisphaeria bacterium | reverse complement strand
TTGCTGCTCAATTTTAATTTGTTTGCCGGAGTTCTTTGCGTAACCGGTGGTGGAGGCGAAGGATTGCCGGCAGATTCCACAACGAACGATGGACATATCGGTAGACGGGAAGCGGTTGTCCTAATAAAGCTTTTTTATAATCATAAGTACCGGGTCCCATAAAAAAACGATTGACTCCTTCGGAAAAAAGTTGCGCAATCAGCCAGTGAGTCAGGTAAAAGCCGGGAGATAGTTTATCAAATGCACCGGCTCTGCGAGTCAGATGTGTATAAAAAACAGAATCACCATGTTTGTATGCCAGGCAAGCCGCAATAGCTGTGTTATTTTCATCCAGCAACAGATGGCTCCAATTGCAACCTTGTTCATGTAAATACCGGTAAGCTTCACGCAGTGCTTTGTTTCTTGGACTACCCATCGGATATTTCGGAAATTGTGCTGCGTAGAGTTCTTCAAACAGATTAAATCCGTGAGCAGTATTTAATGGAACAACCCGAGTTTGCCGCTTCGGCAACGCATTCCGTAAATATCGGACTTTTTTGTGTGTTTTAGGAGACAAGGCATGATAGTAGATTTCGTAATCATGATCGTAAAGGCTTAGATCCAGAACGTAACTTGTAGTGACCTGAAGTCGCAACCAACGCCCGCACCGTTCTATCTGGGGGCGCTCCGGAGGAAGAGAAAATTCTAAAACACCATTTAAATCTGGTTCCTTGCTAAAAATTCCACGAATTTCATTGGCTGCTTCAACATAACCATTTTCCCAAAAGACTGCCTTACGAACTGCTTCTGCCATTTTCGGATCCGATAGATGGGCAATGCATGCCTCGAACAGGAGGGCGCGTTCATGAAGATAACTGTTACAAATTGCTGTATAATCCAAAGTTGTCACCGTTCTTGGGTATGAAAGTAAACTGATCCAGTATGAAAACAGTCATGGAATAATGCTAACAGAGGATGTCGGAAAACAAAGACATTTTTTTTGAGTTTTGTAAACTTACTGGAAACGCCGATCCGGGGAAAAATTTTTCGGCGGTCCCCTGCATGAATTATCCCTTTACTGACCGTGAATTGGATATTCAATCCCACATCATTGGCAACAGCAACTGCCGGGTCGCTGTAATGTCCCCAGGGCCAAAACATTGCCTGGGGACGTCTGCCAGTTAAAGATTCTATCGTATTACAGCAACTGGACAAATCAGAGTGTAGACGTTGACGATACGCATCCAGAGTTTCATCCGGTTCCGGCTGAGCAAGGATACTGGTTCCGGATTTTCCAAGCTTGTGCACGCATCCATGAGCTTCAATTGTCCAGACTCCTGAGGCATGCATTAAGCACAACTCTTCATGATTGAGATAGTTTGTAAAATCTCCGCATGCAGCTCTCTGCTGTGCTTCTGCCATTGAGATGGACAGTTGATCGAACCCAATGCTTTCACGTGGATTTCCTTCATGCAAATAACCAACAGATAAGGCAAGAAACGCCTGCATATTCCGGCGACGGAGAATTTCGGTAGCATAAAGATAGTTATCAACCCAGCCATCGTCAAACGAAAGGGCTGCATAGTTTTTTCTTCGAAAATTTCCTTTTCCGCGGATGTAGGAAAGAGCTTCTTCGGTGGAAAGAAAAGTATACGTTTTTGATAGATAATCCAACTGCCGTTCAAATTGGTTAACGGGTACCGCTTCGGGATGAGCAAATGGCAAAACCCGATGGTACATAAAGAGAGTCAGCATGGTTGGTGCAGTTCCTTTTTCATTGTTTTTGAACAGGTACGTTAAAGTAACACAGGCTTTAGAAAAATTAGCCGTCGAGCCAATTAGAAATTTTTTATTATATTCCAACTCAGCCTGTTTTACAAGAACTTCTACTAATTATTTTCTGCTCTATCAAATAAAAAAAGCAGCTGCGGATTTCACAACTGCCTTTTTTACATTGTCAAAAATATCTCTTAGTTGGTAGCTTCTGCCGGCGCCGCAGGAGTTTCTTGAGCCGGAGGTGTTACCATTTGAAAATTATTTACCGGAGGCTCAATAAAGACTTTCAGCTGTGCTTTTTCGCGGAGTTCTTGAAGCATTTTCCGCATGTTTTCCTGCATTTTCTGGCCGTCAAGTCTCTTTTTCAGGTCATCACGGGAAATTTGAGGTTCTGCCGGAAGCGCATTGCGGCGGATGACATGATATCCGAATTGTGTTTTTACCGGACCAACAACTGCGCCCTCTTCTGCCGCTTTGACGGCTTCTGAGAACTCGGGAATCATCGCTTGCGGGTCAAATACCCCTAATTCTCCATTCGCAGCTTTGCCACTGGGACAATTGCTTTCCGCATGAGCGATGTCCTCAAACTTTTCTCCTGCATTAATG
>CALGPR010000371.1 GCA_937960425.1 uncultured Lentisphaeria bacterium | reverse complement strand
CTTCTACTCCGACCGAAGCGCTTTTTTTCAGAAAAATTTTACTGGTAAAAATTCTGTCCTGCCGTATAGTATGAGAGAAAACGGAGTTCAATTTCCTGCGTGTGGAAAAGTACACCTGAGCAACCGGCGATTCTGCGCAATTGCGATCTGCATTTGTAACGACAAATCAGAAAAGAGGAGTAAAATGGAGAGCGATCAAATCTGGCGAGGCAACTTTTGCATGGAAATCAGTCCGGCGCCGGGTGTAGTTACGATTTTCGGTGGAGCCGGAGATTTGGCTATTCGCAAACTATTTCCTGCGTTATACCGCCTTATGTGTGCCGGCCTGCTGCATGAAAACACAATTCTTCTCGGCTGCGGACGGCATGAATTTGATGATATATCCTTCCGCAAAATGCTTCAGGAAACATTAAAAGACTTTGCCTGCTCGGAATGTGGCCAGCTTGACGAATTTCTTGAACATGTTGGGTACTGGCAACTTGCTTATGATAACCCTCAGGATTTTTATGGCCTGAAACAAAAAATCCACACGCTGGAAGTTTCTGACAGCCCCTATCCCTCCAATCATATATTTTACCTGGCTACTCCGGCTTCCCTTTATGGAACAATCATCCCCCATCTTGCAGGAGCCGGCCTGCTGGAAGAATCGCCAGAAGGGCTTCCATTCCGCCATGTCGTTCTGGAAAAACCGTTCGGGCATGATATAGTCTCTGCTGAAGCGCTTGACCGGGAACTGCATCAATATCTTTCAGAACGGCAAATCTACCGTATCGATCATTATCTGGGCAAAGAGACGGTACAAAATATCCTGATGCTGCGATTTGCCAATCGCATTTTTGAACCGATCTGGAATGCCGATCACATTGAAAAAGTGGAAATCACAGTGGCGGAAGACATCGGCATAGGGAAACGTGCCGGATATTTTGAAGGCGCCGGGCTGCTGCGGGATATGTTTCAGAATCACATGCTGGAGATGCTTTCTCTGGTTGCCATGGAACCTCCGGTCTCCTTTGCCGCCGATGATGTTCGTGATGAAAAACTCAAAGTGATCCGTTCAATTCGTCCATTCACAGCAGAACGGATACAAATGGATTTTGTCCGAGGCCAATATATTGCGGGGAATGGGTTTTCCGGCTATCGTGACGAGGCTGGCGTTGCTCCGGCTTCCACAGTCGAAACCTATGTGGGGTGTCGAATGTGGATCGATAACTGGCGCTGGAAAAACGTTCCTTTTTACCTGCGTTCGGGCAAAAGGCTGGCAGCCAAACGAAGTGAAATTGCCATAACATTCCGAAAAATTCCTCATTCTATATTTGCCCCGATTCAGGAAAATGATTTAACGCAGGATCTTCTGGTACTTCAGGTTCAACCGGAGGAAGGTATGGCGTTGACGATACAGGCGAAGCAGCCGGGACCAAAACTTTGCATGGGTGCGCTGACATTGCAATTCCAGTATGGCGGCTCTTCCAATGCTGCTGCAGTCGGGCGGGATGCCTATGAAAGACTTCTGCTTGATATCCTTTTGGGGGATCAAACACTGTTTATCCGCAGTGATATCATTGCTGCCTCATGGAAATTATTTATGCCGGTTCTGGAAGCATGGAAAAACAGCGATTCTTCTTCGTTGCAATTCTATCCTGCCGGCAGCCAGGGACCGGAAGCAGCAAACGACCTGACGGAATGGAGGAGTTTGATTTGAACGGAGAATCCTCAAGCCATCGGCCATCGTGGGACACGGTCACGTTGACAACTATCGGTTATGTACACAGTCCCCGGTTCCATCGTTTTGAAGCGCCCCGTCAAAGCACTCTTGCGACGGAAACGACAGGCACCATTGAATTGAAGGCGCACTGTAACTTTGAAACTGCCCTCGCAGATTTGAAAGGCTTTGAAAGAATCTGGGTAGTTTACCTTTTTCATTTGAACCAGACGTGGAGCCCGAAAGTCCGCCCTCCGATAGCCCCTCCCGATAAAGATAAAATCGGTGTTTTTGCCACAAGATCGCCCCACCGCCCCAATCCCATTGGATTAAGTTGTGTCCGTTTGGATGAAATCAAAGGACGTGTCTTGTACATCCGCCAATTCGATATGCTTGATGGTACTCCAGTATTGGATATTAAACCTTACATTCCCATGGCAGATGCCTTCCCGAAATCGGCATGCGGCTGGCTTGACCAGGCCGGGGCAGAACATTTTGATCTGCATTTCTCGCCAGAATTTCTTGCAGACGCAGAACGCCTGATCCATTGCGGAGGAGTTGATGTAATCAACTTCTGCCGAATACAATTAGCTGTCAATCCGTTGCAGCGGGAACGAAAACGACTCACTTGCCTCGATGAAACCCTGCAGAGGTATGCCATTGGTTGCCGGACATGGAAAATTGAGTTTTGTTTGGATGCGAAAACGCATTTGATTCACATTGAAAAGCTTTCTTCTAATTATACCGCAGCAGAGTTAGCTCTCGGTACAGCAGATCCCTATGCTGACAAAGATATCCATCGCCTCTGGCTGCAACAGGAAAGGAATTGAAATCGTGCCCGACTCTATTCTTTTTACCTCTTTGTCTCGTTGTGGTCTGCACGTATATTTCCATGATACGGTAGATCGCTGCGCGGATTATGCAGTTCAGGAATTTCAACGCCTGGCAAAACGGCTTCATGTTGCTTTCACCCCTCACAGCCCGGAAAACGCAGAAAAAGGATATGCAATTACGACCAAGACGGCAATTTCACCTCCTTCACTAAAATCGCCGCTTGACTTTGCCATTGAAGTCTCTGGAAAAGATTTTTTTCTCTACGCGGAATCCTCCAAAGGGTTGCTCAATGGAGTATACGAATTTTTTGAATTGCTCGGAGTGCGGTACCTATTGCCGGGAGAAGCCGGAGAAATCCTGCCGTCCTGCGATGCAGTCGTCCTGTCTACAGGCTCCTACCGTGGACATGCAACTTTTCCTTATTACGGAGTCTTTCGTGCACGAGGCACAAACGACTACAGCGAAGAAGAGTGGTTGCGTTTTTATGCAAAACTGAAATTGAATCTTGCAGTTGTGCAAAGTGCGCCCCAAACGCAAAAATTTGATGATCTTTTTCAGGAGCTGGGAATTCGGCGGGAATCCGGCGGGCATGGGCTACCGGCTTTACTGGATCGCAGCCTTTTTCAAAAACACCCCGAATATTTCCGTTTGAATCAGCCGGAAGACCTGAATGGAATCCGCACGGCTGATGCAAACTTCTGTATCAATCACCCGGATACCCGTAAAATTGTATCAGCAACATTTTCCGAAACCCTGAAGACATTTTCTGATGCAAATTCTGCGCTTCACTTTTGGGCCGATGACCGTTTTGGCGGCGGCTGGTGTTTCTGCCCGCAGTGCCGTGCTTACTCGCCCTCCGATCAGAATTTACTGGCGATGCGCCTTCTTGCGGATACAATCCGGCACTCCGGACGCAATACAAAAGTATCGGTTATTGCTTATCAGGATACCATTGATTGTCCCTCTGTCATAACGCCCGAGGAAGGATTATTTCTGTTATTTGCCCCCCGCGGCAGATGCTACGGCCACGCTTTGAATGACCCGAATTGTGCTCTGAATCGGGAATTTCTGAAGAGTTTGCAAGATTATACGCAACTTTTTGCCAGCCTTTCTGAAGATACCCATTCCTTTGAATATTATTTTGACCAGGTTTTATTTCGGAGCATGATGCCGTTTCTCCCGGAAACCATCCGGGAAGACTTTCAAGTTTATCAACATTACGGGATTACTCATCACATGTCTTTGCAGGTAAATGGGCCGGCAATTGCACCGGACTACAATTTACTTTACTTTGCACACTTGAACTGGCATGAAAACTGTTCTACTCAAGACTGGATCCGGCATATCAGTACAGCTTTTGGAAGGGCGGGAAAAGCCATGGAAAACTATTTACAACGCCGTGCTGAAATCTTTCAACAGGCAATGCGTTTTTGTAGTTATGACCGGAGGACTTACCTTGACTATCGTTTTCTTCCGGAAAGCAACAGTACTTTTGCTCGAGAAATGGCTGACTGTTATCAGAATGCCGCAAAAGAATTGCGCAAAGCAGCAGAAAAAATTTCACAAACTCAACCGCAGGAGGCTGCACGCGCCTACTTTGAAAGCGGTGAACTGGAAGTCATGTCACATCAACAACGTGCAGTCAATTTTTTTGCGGCTGGACGGAATGGTTGCTCCGAAGCTTTTGAGCTTGGCTGCAAAGAACTTCGGATTGCCTCCAATCATTTGCAAGGAGAATCCCGGCAATTGGCGGCACTCTGCGGTCTGCCGGCAGATGGATATTATCTCAAAATTCTTAATCCATTTTTGCAAAGCGAATTTGACCGCAAACGCAAACTATTCTCCGAGAAATAACCGACATTCCCCCCTCTGTAAATAACAATCGGCCCAGCGTTCTCTGTCGAGTCAATTGATCGTTGTAGCTTTTACAATCTTTACCATAATTTGCAACAGAAGTCTTGAAAAAAGTAACACATTATTGCTCCTCTTGCCTGCAAGGGAAATTTTTTCTCAACGGACGTGCTGAACAGTTTCAGGATGTTTTATATTGATTTGGTTAAATCGCAGAAGTCAGCCTGAATCAGATTTGCCAAAGCTTCAGGAGCAACAGCAATATTCATACCGACTCGACCGCCACTGACGCAAATCGTATCGTACAAAATCGCGGTTTCGTCAATCCATGTACGGAAAGCCTTTTTCATTCCGACCGGCGAACAACCGCCATGTACATACCCTGTCAACGGCAACAGCTCCTTAAGATGGAGCATTTCAATATTTTTCTCCCCTGCCGCCCGTGCTGCTTTTTTCAAATCCAGTTCGGCTACCGCGGGAATCACAAATACATAATGTTCCTTACTTGCCCCTACAGTTACCAGTGTTTTGAAAACAGACTCCGGCTGACGGCCAATTTTTTCTGCAACGGCTACAGCATCCAGCCGGCCGTCTTCAACCGGGTATTCAAACATTTCATACGGCAGTCCGGCACTATCAAGTAACCGTAACGCATTAGTCTTTTTCCCATTCATTTCAAGACACTCCACTCAACAGACGAAAAAAAAACCGCCTTAAGGCGGTAAACTGAAAATTAAAAAAATAATCTTCTCCGAAGGATCAATTTTCCGGCTATTCAGTATCGACTTTCTCAGCTACATCAACCACAACACGGACACAGAGGAGTGGCATTCCTACAGGGATTCGAACCCTGGTTGCCGGGATGAGAACCCGGTGTCCTAGGCCTCTAGACGATAGGAACAAAAACAATGGAACCTTCTTCTATCGGAAAACTGGCATCCCCACAGGGATTCGAACCCTGGTTGCCGGGATGAAAACCCGG
>CALGPR010000370.1 GCA_937960425.1 uncultured Lentisphaeria bacterium | reverse complement strand
GGGCTTTACCGTTCTGGATGCAGAACGGCATCGTCCCCTTTGCCGAAAACAATTGGAATATTCCGGAATGGTCTGACTATCTGGAACATCTGGTTCTGTTTCCCCTCGATGCGATATGGCGTTTCCTGCCTTGGACGTTCCTGGCATGGACTCCGTTCTGTGTTGCCTTTCAAGAACTGGATCCAACCCCCATCTTCAGTCGGTTCCTCAGAACATTATTCATTGCTCTTTTTGCGTTATTGTGGTTATCGCCTTTTACCGATCCCCGTGATTTTCTTTATCTGGCGCCATCTCTGGCAATCCTCAGCGGACACAACTATTACCTCTTAATGTGCCGCTATGGAGGACCATTGCAAAAACTGTTGAGGCCGGTTCCGGAATTGATAATTCTTGCAGGCGGGATCATTCTTTTCTTCTATCTGATTCCTCAACGCTGGATCGGGGAATGGTTTGCCGACCTGCACTATCGCACAGAATTTTTTCCCCAGCTTTATGGAGTCATTATCGGCTGCGGTTGCATCCTACTGGGATCATGGCTCTGGAAGCGGCGTGGACAAGTAGCAATCTGGGTGCTGCTTTTGGTGCTTTCTGTGGCCGGATCACTGTTTTACTGGGCAATTGTCCATCCCTATAAAAGCAGCCGAGACGACAAACGCAGCTTTGCCCAGGAAGTGCGGACTGTCCTTCAGGCAGATTCGCCAGGGAAAAAACCCACCGTCTATTTATATGGCATTCGTGGCCTTTACGCAGAAAGCGTTTATCTCGGGGTTCCAGTGCATAAGATCCGTTCATTAACGGAACTGCCCGGGCAAGAAAAAACAGTTTATGTGTTCGGGGCAGAATATCCTCGCCTGCCGGAACGGCGCTGGGTCAATCTACTTCCCGATTTCACTTATATGAATAAACGCGTGTCGTTGTGGCGCGGCGATTTGCCGGAACAAAAAGACTCCAGGGATCTCGGAAAATGAGTATTGAATCTCCAGACAAAAAACGTCCTCTGCTGGAACTGACAGAGGCAGAACTCTCGACTTTTTTTGTGGGATGTGGAGAAAAGCCCTTTCGTGCGAAACAACTCCATGAATGGATTTATCGGAAATACACCCTTGATTTTGCGAAAATGAGCAACTTGGGCAAGGCTTTGCGGGAAAAACTTGAGACAGCCTTTATGCCCACCAGTACAACAATCACTGCCCGTCAAGCAAGTGAAGACGGAACAGTAAAATTGCTCCTGAAACTTGCGGATGCCGAAACAATTGAAATGGTTTTAATTCCCTCTCCCAATCGCATGACCTTCTGTCTGAGTACGCAAGTCGGGTGTCCCGTACGGTGCCGGTTCTGCGCCAGTGGGCAGCACGGCCTGATTCGCAATTTGACCAAAGCGGAAATTCTGGAAGAAGTTTTCAGGGGAATTGCCGAAATTGGAAAACTTCCCGACAATATCGTTTTCATGGGCATCGGCGAAGGACTGACAAACCTGAGTAACCTTCTGCCGGCAATCGATGTCATCACTTCTCACAATGGCTTAGGAATGTCACCACGGCGATTGACTGTATCGACCAGCGGGATTGTCCCCGGAATCCGGAAGCTTGCCGACTATGGGAAAGAACTGACCCTGGCAATTTCCCTGCATGCCACCGATGAAGGAATGCGTGCGAAATTAATCCCGGAGGCAATGCGGTATCCAATCAAAGAGATTTTACAAGCAGCCGATGAATATTCAGAACGTATCGGGCGAATGGTCACCTTTGAATACGCAATCATTGCGGGAATCAATGACAGTCCGGCAGCGGCAAAGGCGTTGGCTGAAATTGCCAAGAAACACCATGCCAAAATTAACCTGATTCCCTACAATGAAACGATGTCAGGCTTTCAACGCCCCTCCCAGTCAGTGATTCAACGCTTTTCCGAAATTCTTGAAAAGGAAAAAGTTGCAATGACGCTTCGCTTGGAAAAAGGGGCAGATGTCACTGCCGCCTGCGGGCAACTGCGCAGCCGGTATTCGCATAAATAATACAAAAAAAGGAGAAATTCCAGATGAAAACAAGATTACATTGTTCCGCCTTTCTTGCCATCCTGTTCCTGGGTTCCGTAATCGCAGTAGCCGGCAGTGGGTGTGCCGGCACTCAAGCCATTCGTTCCGGCAGTCAATTTACTTCATTTAAAGGCAATAGTATGAATCGTTCTCCGCTCTCTTCAGACCTCCTTACGGTTCGCCGTGATATTCTTGATGACAATCCTTACAATCGTCGCTACAAACGTCCCGGCCCAATGCCGGAAATGAAATACATTACCATTCACAATACGGCAGAACCATTTTCCGCCCGTCAGGAACGTGACCGGGTAAACAACCGTCGCGACAACATGTCAGTTTCCTTTCACTTTGCAGTCGATGAAAATGAAGCCGTTCAAATTCTGGAACTTGACGAACATGGCTGGCATGCTGGAGACGGGGAAAATGGAGAAGGCAACACGAAAAGCATTGGAATTGAGATCTGCCGCAGCCAGTGTTATGGAGAATCTGACCATCTTTACCGGGAAAGTGAAGAAAATGCCGTTCGGCTTGCAGCGACCTTGTTAAACTATTACGCACTGACACCAGATGATTTGCGAATGCACCAGGATTGGAGTGGTAAATACTGCCCGCACCGTATCCTTGATGAAAAGAGTTGGGAATCCTTTAAGGAACGCGTTCGTGTTATGATGAATCGTCTGAAACCGGCTGTTGTCGATGCGGAACTTGGTGCAGCCGTATCCTTTGAACCATTATCTGATGGAAATTACTGTATCAAAACTTTTTATGGTGGACTGTTCCCGAATGTCCAAGAGCTGATTGATGACTTAAAATTCAAGAACATTCAAAAAGTAACCGTTTCTTCATGGATCCGCAAAATGGATTACCAGCCAGTGGTGGATCAACTGCAAAATGCCGGTATTGAAGTCGACGGATTTTATATTGTTGAAGAAGGCATTCCGGATTGGCAGCGTCGAAATGTGTTGTATCCGGAAAATCTGAAGCAACAGAATTAAGCAGGAATATTGT
>CALGPR010000369.1 GCA_937960425.1 uncultured Lentisphaeria bacterium | reverse complement strand
CAAGATTTCCCTGTTTCCTTTTCCCTTCCCCCTGTGGAGAGCCGTAGCCCCTTTGTTTGTGACGGCTCTCCCTTTTTTTGCCTTTTTCTCCAGAGTATCCCATCGGTTTTTTGTTTTTTTATGGTATATTCCTGGAAAAAAAGTATGTCTGGTGTATTTTTACTCAGGGATTGCCGATAAATGCAATATTTCCATAAGGGAAGAGGCCTGTAGCCATTCCTTTGTCGATAAATGGTTCTCTAATAGTTTCAGGAAAGATTGAAAATGAAAAACCATCAGCTTGGCATGATGACGGTTGAGGAAGTGACCAACTACCTCAAGAACAACAAAACCATTATTCTTCCGTATGCTTTGGCAGAACAACACGGCTATCATATGCCTCTGGATACCGACCTGCGCAACTGCAATGAGCTTGCTGCACGCCTGGCAGAAAGACTGGACTGTGTTATTGCTCCAACTTTGAATTACTGTTTTTCCGGCGGACAACTTCCCGGAACTATCAATATCAAACCCAATACTTTTTCCAACCTCGTCGGAGAAATCATCGAATCCCTTCATTTACAGGGATTTCGTAACTTTGTTATCATTCCCGGGCACGGCGGCAGCGAATCACTGGTGCATTTGAAAGAATCAATGCGTATCCTCAAATGGCTTAACCCGGCACTGCGCGATGCCCTGATTGTCTTTGCCCCACCGTGGGATTTTGCCCCAAGTTGGATGAATCTCTTCAAAACTCGCGATTATCACGCTGCTCAAGCGGAAACATCCATGCTGCTTTACTGGTGCCCCGAAGTTGTCCGGAAAAAAGTTGTTATGGATTCGGAAGAAGTTGCCGAACGTCTCCGCGACGATCCGGATTCTTATCAGTTGCGTGAAGCTTTTACCGATCTTCCCAACGAAATTCCTCAGACCAGTCAGCGTGACGATGTCAAAATCGGAGTCATGGGGTATCCCGAACGGGCAACGGTCGAATTGGGCAAAGCCATTACTGACGAATTTGTTGAAAATGCAGGCAA
>CALGPR010000368.1 GCA_937960425.1 uncultured Lentisphaeria bacterium | reverse complement strand
GCGGGTATTCTCCTGCCTCTCAAATTCCAGTCCGAATTTGGACTTTTGATCCGGAAGAGCTGGTAGACCATGCCTGTTTTAAACGTAAAATTCAAGCAGCAGTAGCGATGCGTGCAGCCCAGGGGTTGCTCAATCCGCAGGGTGGCTGTCGAGTTGTTGCCGCAGAAGGAGATGCTATTCCGGGATTAATCGCCGACCGTTACGGTAATTTTCTTTGTATCCAGATTGTTGCGGCGGCAATGGAACCGTGGCGGGATACAGTAACAGAATTGCTTGTCGAAGCACTTGCTCCTTATGTTAAAATCAAAGGTGTTTACGAGCGTTCAGATCTCAAAGTTCGCGCGAAGGAACAGTTGCCGGAACGTACCGGTCTTCTTTGGGGATCCCTTCCGCCGGCAGAGGTAGAAATTGTTGAAAACAACTGTATTTATGGAGTAGATCTGTTAAGCGGACACAAAACCGGATTCTACTTTGACCAGCGGGAAAATCGTCGAATTGTTGCGGAACAAGCAAAGGGGAAGCGGGTTCTTAACCTGTTCAGCTATACTGGCGGCTTCGGCGTAGCAGCTGCTCAATGCGGAGCAACAGAAGTACTGAATATTGACTCTTCGGAAGCGGCTTTGCAAATGAGCAAGCGGAATTTCGAACGCAATGGTCTTTCACTGCAAACGAACCAGCATCTTGAAGGAGACGTTTTTTCGCTATTGCGCAAATTGCGTGGCGATCGGAATGCGCGTTATGATGTCATCGTTCTCGACCCGCCGAAATTGATAGAGTCGCAACGGGCGATGAAGCGCGGATGCCGTGCTTACAAAGATGCAGCACTTCAGTGCTTTCATTTACTTAAACCCGGCGGAAGGCTTTTTACGTTCAGCTGTTCCGGTTTGATGGAATCCGATTTATTTCAAAAAATCACCTTTGACGCAGCGTCAGATGCCAATATCGAAGCGGTAATTGAACGAAAATTGATGCAGGCAATGGATCATCCAATTGCCTTGAACCACCCGGAGACGTTTTATCTGAAAGGACTTCAAGTTTTTCGTAGAGTAGAATAACTGTCAACACAAACAAAAGAAAGAATTGGGAAAATGAAGACACATTGGAATTTTCTGCGCAGCATGAGTATTGCTGTCCTGATGCTTGTCGGGCTTTCCGCCATGGCGCTCGAAAATCTCGAGGAAAAATTGGCACAAACTCCCGAGTTTGCTGCTCCGGCAAGTGTACAACATAAAAAAGTAGAAGAAGGACTTGAAGTTTATCGTTTCAAGTACGATAATCTTTTCAATTCCAAGCAGGACTTTTCAATTGCTGCAGTTGACATCCCGTCGGGAGATTGGGAATGCCTGCTTTCTATTGCACCGGAAGAACAACTGCAAACGGTTCCGGTACAACGGGCTGCGAATCGTGC
>CALGPR010000367.1 GCA_937960425.1 uncultured Lentisphaeria bacterium | reverse complement strand
ACTGGCTGTCGCCGCGAGCAATCGCATCCAAAAGGTTCTGTTTGCTTTCTGTCAGTTCAGAAAGCAGTTTTTCCTGGTTTGCGCCTTGTACCCGCGCAGCCTCTGTATTCTGCATGGACATCCAATTGAGCATAATCATTACACCGACCAGCGCAATGGCAATCATAACCAGGAATCCGGCAAAAATACCAAATCCGAGCCAACGCATTCTACGTGTAAGTTGTTGTCCCGTTCTGTCATAAGAGTCAACCCGCTCCGCCAAGGTTGCAAATTCATGCTGCACCACCCGTGTTAATTCTGCATTTTGCTGAACCGCTAATGCCATGGCAGTCTCTTCCTGCACCTCTTCTCCTTCCTTCGCCGGAATGGTTCCATTTTTTCCTATCGGTTCCGGTCGGAGCGGATGGCGTCGCATCAGTTCTTCTTCAATCTCATATCCCGATTTTCCAATGTTACGCAGTTCTGCAATTTCCCGCAACACCTGCACCGATGACAAAAAATATACCTTGCGTTTTCCTCGCATTTCAAAGTCAATATATTTTGCGTATCGCGTCAGCCAGTCATTGATCGTCGTACGCGGGGCTCCGACTGCTTCGACAAGTTCGGCAACACTGAACATTTGGCGCTCTTCCGACATGTTTAAATCCTTTCTTTCTCTTCAAAAAATGGGATACAGGCTGCCCGGATCGCTTCCAGATCACAATCAATCTGGTTCTTGAGTTCCCTAACTGTTTGAAATTTTTTTTCTTCGCGTAAAAACCCGAGCAACTCTACACGCAAATATTTATCATATAACTCGGCCTTGCAGCCGAGCAAATGCACTTCAACACGCCGCTGAGGATGAGCGTAATGGAAGGTTGGGGCCCAACCGATATTCACCGCCGCCCGATACCAGCGATCCCGGAAATACGCCCGGGCGGCATATACACCATCCCGTATCGGCAACTCTACACCGCATTCCAGATTTGCGGTCGGAGTTTCAAGCTCGGCAGTTGCCAGTTGATACCCTCGTCTGACTGTTCCAAAAAGAGAAACGCATCTGCCAAAAAGCCGGGCTGCCCCATCCAGATCATCTTTCCGCAACAACTCTCGAATCCGTGTTGAACTGACCACGCCTCCATCGATTTCCAGTTCCGGAACGGCCTCAAAACAAAAACCGCCGCGCCGGGCGAACTCTCGAATCAACGCCGCATTGCCTCGTCCTCCGGCGCCAAAACGCCAGGAGGAACCGACACAAAATCCCGCCAATTCCAAATGCGGCAACCTCAACAGAGACCGCAGGAAAAGTTCTGGCTCCTGTGCTGCAAACTCCCGGTCGAACTGGCGCACAACCACTTCTTTGACCCCGCACTCTCGCAGAAGCAACGCTCGGAAGTTCAGCGGAACCAGCAGCGAAATCGGCTCTTTCCCGAAAAGCGTCCGGGGATGCGGGTCAAAAGTCAATGCCACTGGTTCAGAGTTTGTTTCTCGGGCGATGCGTAACAAAGCTGCAATTACCTTCTGATGTCCCAAATGCACGCCGTCAAAAACTCCACAGGCGATTGAAATCCGGCGTATTTGCGAAAACGCCGTACTTCGGAATGATGTTTCATATCGGCATTCCATTGCCAGACTCATTGTTTTGTGATCCTCTCCACCTCTTCCAGAAAACTGCCGGTATAAAACCTACCGACTGTTCCGAAAGCTTTTTCCCGTCTTTTTTCTCCGGGATGCTTTTTGGGGCAAACTGCTTGCAGGTTCTCAAAAATCGACCTGAAATACACTCTAAATTCTTTGCAATCGAACTAAAAGAAATGTATAGTAAAAAGGAAAAAAATCAACCGTTATTTTTCCGTCAAATTCAAATTCTGCTGTTTTTTCCTAAAAAAACTGCTCCGGGACTTTTTTTGACGAAAAAAAAACGATAGAATCCGGAGAGGAAAAAATGCGTACAGTTCTATATCCCGGCAGCTTTGATCCGCTGACCAACGGTCACCTTGACCTGATTGAGCGGGCGGCTTCTCTTTTCGATAATGTCATTGTTGCAGTGGCAGTCAATTCAGAAAAAAATGCGTTATTCACTCT
>CALGPR010000366.1 GCA_937960425.1 uncultured Lentisphaeria bacterium | reverse complement strand
TTGCAATTTTTTTGAGCGTGATGTATGCCGGATAACTATTTAAATAATATCCTAAATAATCACTATCCGCTAAACTTTTTACAGGTTTTAGGCGAATAAGATATGATGCAAATACTGCAATTGTATTTTGGTGGTAAACGCCTGATTTGCCTACTAAATCAAGGCTATTGGTTCTATTTAGCAGTATATCGCCATCATCTAGTCTATATTTTTCTTGCTCGCTAGGCGGTAGAGATACTTTCTGAGCAGCGATAAGCACTTTCCCATTTTGAATCTCCTTCATCCCTATGATTGGAATTAAACCGTCAGTAGATACAGCTTGATTCGTTCCGTACTGTGTTTGCGCAACGAGCTTATTTAGTGTATAGACTTTCCAATCGTCCGGATATTTCATTTTTGAGGCCACTTGCGAGGATGCTTTACAAGTTGTCTCCATGTAGGAATGAATGAGGTCGCAGTTCATCGCTTGACTCCTTTCAGGAGTTCGGCCATTTTTTTCCGGACTTCGGCGAGTTCGGTTTCAAGCTGGTCGATTTCGGACTGGACGGCATCAATGTCGATCTCTTCCTCCGATTCAAAGGTGTCCACATAGCGCGGAATATTCAGATTGAAATCATTCTCTCTGATTTCGGCAGGTGTAGCCGCGTGAGCGTATTTTTCCACATCCTGACGGTTACGATAGGTTTCAGTTACCCGTGCGATTTGCGCGTCATTCATGGAATTTTGCTTCTTGTCTTGCACAAACTCTTTCGAGGCGTCGACAAACAGAATGTCTTTGCGTGCTTCATTGACGCCGCCGCGCTCCCGGCTGCGGTCGAAGACCAGAATCGCCACCGGAATTCCCGTGCTGAAAAACAAATTGGCCGGAAGACCAATCACCGCATCCAGCAGGTTTTCTTCTATCACTGCCTTGCGGATCATTCCCTCTTTGCTGCCGCGGAACAATACCCCGTGCGGCACCACTACCGCCACCCGCCCGGAACCCGGTTCTGCCGCCTCGATCATGTGAGAGATAAATGCCCAATCCCCTTTGCTCTTGGGCGGAACGCCGCGCCAGAAGCGGTTGAAACGATCCGCTTCCGCATTTTCCGCCCCCCACTTATCCAACGAAAACGGCGGATTGGCGACGACAATATCGAATTTCATCAACTGGTCATTCTCCACCAGCGTCGGAGCCGTCAAGGTATTGCACCACTCGATTCTGGCGCTGTCGGCATTGTGCAGAAACATATTCATCCGGCAGAGCGCCCAGGTCGCACCGTTTACTTCCATGCCGTACAAGGCGTAATTGTTCTCCCCCACTTCACGCGCCGCCGCCAGCAGCAAGCCACCCGAACCACAGGCCGGATCGCAAATCCGCTGTCCCGGTTCGGGATTGGCCAGTTTAGCCACCAACTCGGTAACGGATGTCGGCGTATAAAATTCACCCGCTTTTTTCCCTGCGTCCGCCGCGAACTTGGAAATCATGAACATATAGGTATTGCCGATGATATCTTCATCCACCCGGTTCGGGCTCAGATCAAGTTCCGGTTTGTTGAAGTCCTCCAGCAGCAACGCCAAGCGGCGGTTGCGGTCCTGAATCCGTCCGAGTGCGGCTTCGGAATTGAAGTCGATGTTGCGGAACACCCCTTCGAGTTTCGCTTTGTTCTTCTCTTCAATCGCATCCAGGGTGATATTGATGAGTTCTCCGATGTTCGGCGCATTTTTACGCTCAAGCAGGCTGTAGAAACTCGCTTCGAACGTATCCAGAATTTCCATTTCCCGGGTCAGAGGATTCTCTTTTTTATAATCGACCATCGGAAGAATGAAGCGTTCCCGCTCCAATTTACGTCGAATCCGCGTGTCATCGTCCCCATACTGTTTGCGGTATTCCGCATAGTGCGCTTTCCAGGTGTCGCTGATGTACTTCAAAAAGAGCATCACCAGAATATAGTCTTTGTATTGTTCCGGGCTGACTGCTCCGCGGAAGGTGTCGCAGGCGCTCCACGCCGCATTGCTGATTGTTTCCTGCTTGATTTTACCGGTTGCCATTGTTATTCTCCAAGCCACTGATTGACGGTTTTATTGATATAGACGGATTTTAATGCGATCAACTTTTGAGCCAGCTCCCGTTCCCGTTCCGAGAGCTCCACCAGCTCAATGATTTTCTGCTGTTTTTCCAAGGGAATAACCGGAATCATCAGATTTTCCAGAACATCGATTCCCACCATGCGCAAAGAAGATCCCTGGGAATTGGCCTCAAAATAAGATTGTGCGGCACTCTGCCGTAAGTACCATGCCAGAAAACCCGGCAAAAGCGCGTTGGTCCTGATTCGGATTCTTTGCAATGGTGCTGCCGCAATCATACGCTCGGAGAGCGTTTTTAACCAATATCCGGCCGGAAAATTTCCTCTCGCCCGAAATAGGATATCTCCGGATTTCAGAATGTGTCCCTCTTTCACTGAAACTGATTCATTCCAGACGACATCTTTCAGATCCGGAACAATATTCTCAGCCAAATCTCCCATTTGAATAACCGCAAGGCCTTCGGTTGACGATCCGGCAACAATAGCCCCCCGGAATGGATATCCGGTTTGAATATCAGCCAGATCTTTTAATTTTACTTTCAATTTGCAGTAACTCCATTACTGTTGCATTTTATTTCTTACTTTTATTATACTGCGAAACTTTGCAATTGTCAAGTGTTGTTTTTTATTTACTGCATAAAATATAAAAATGAGATCAATCAGGAGTCAGATAATGGGTGCTTCATTTGCTTCGTGCTTCTTATTGTTATAGGGGATTTGACTGTCTCCAATAGCGTAACGATATGTGTTTGATGAAATAGTTTGGCTCGAATCTGAACCATTTAGAAGATTCTTCAGTACTTAAAATCTTGCTTTCGGCTTTTGCTGCCAGTTCCAGCAGATACCGATCATAGTCGGAGAGAAACAACAATTTATCCTGAATCACTCGGTATTTTTGGAATTCTGTTCCAGCATGAAGTTTTCGACTTCGGCAATTGCTTCCCCTGAATCTTTCAGCAGGTCATATTCTAACATTCCGATGAACGTATTCAGTCGCATTTCTCAATCTGCCATCGTGAACGGAATTTTTCGAAAAGCCATATTTTCGCA
>CALGPR010000365.1 GCA_937960425.1 uncultured Lentisphaeria bacterium | reverse complement strand
TTGAAAAAATTGGACTGTCGGCACATGGCGGTCAGGAATTTCAACATGTTGCGCAACACAGAATACTTGCGTTTGTTTTCCAGCGCGGGAACAGCAAATACTTTCGCGCATTCGAGAAGAAACAGCGAGAGACGTTCAATCATCTCTTCTTGCGCTTGGCTAATCCATAAGCCAGATGCTGATTTATAAAGATAAAACGTCTTCTCTTCCGGAAGAAAAACCGGGGTCTCCGCCAATGCATAGAGTTTGGCAAACCCATGTTCGTTGAAGTTTGCCAAATTGACTTTGTCATCTGGTTGGAAGAGCCTACCGTAACGCTTCTCTACTTCCAGTTTCATTGCTTCGGTTATCATAGACACACCTCCTTGTTTTATGGTTGCCTAGAATATAGACGCGGCTCTGAAGTTGCGCCAACCATCGGGAAACACGGCAAAACCCATCGGCAAGAAAAGGCTCATAACGGCAAAACAAGGAAAATTATTGCTGGGTCAATCCGATTCTGACCGTCAGAACAGGAGTTCGCATACGAAATATTTTTTGATTTTTTTCATTCAGCAATACAAAAAGCACTTGAGGTGAATTCCATGTGGCAGATTTGTGTCAATTTAGCCTCGCACCGGTTACTTTTGGCAACAATCCGAAAGAATGGGCAAAAAGAAAGGAGACTTGAGTTTTGAGCTCAAATCTCCAAAATTTTGGCAAAAAAAATGGTCGGGATAGCGAGATTCGAACTCGCGACCTTTTGACCCCCAGTCAAACGCGCTAACCAAACTGCGCTACATCCCGATTTTAATTTCCTCTACTGTATCGCATTTTCAAAAAAAAGCAAGTTCATGTCACATTATTTTTTGTCTTTTTGCCTTTTTAAGATTAGAGAAATCCCTCTTTTGTCCCGTCTCTTTCAGCATGCCAATGCAAAGTGCAAATCTTCTAAAACTGTCCCTTCTTCATACTCTTTATTCCTCTCTTCTTTTCTTTAACGATACAAAGTCCGAACATCCTTCCCATTTTCGCACAGCAACGCTTTTGCTGCCCGCTTTTGGAGATCTTCGTAATTTGCCTTGCGCAGCAATGCTTTTATTTCCGGAATAGCTCCTGACGCCATCGATAATTCGTCAATTCCCAATCCAGCCAGAACCTGCGCCCCAACAGGATCCCCGGCAAGATTGCCGCATACCCCGATTTTTTTTCCATACCGCTTCGCAACTGTCACAGCAACGGCAATCGCCCGTAAAACAGCTGGATGCAATGCATCCGCATCCCCAGCGAGCAGCGGATGCTGGCGGTCCATTGCACAAATATACTGCGTCAAATCATTACTGCCTATTGAGAAAAAATCTGCAATTTTCGCAAATTCTTCCATCATCCAAATCACCGCAGGAACTTCTATCATCATCCCCAAAGGTAATCGTGGCAACCCTGATACAGCAACTTCTTCGTCATAAATTTTACGCGCCTGCTCAAATTCCGACGGAAAAGAAACCATTGGCAACATAATCTGAAATTTTCGGTTATCCTGCGCTGCAGCCCGTACAATTGAGCGCAACAGCGTCCGAAATACCGCCTCATGTCGCAAACAGAGTCGCAACCCGCGGATCCCCAGAAATGGATTTTTCTCCGGTTCCACAGGTAGAAATGGCACAGGCTTGTCGCCGCCAATGTCATACGTCCGGACAATAATTTCATGCTCTCCAAATGGCTTTGCAACAGCACAAAGCTTTTCGACCAAGAACTCTTCGTCAGGTGCCACCGTCAATTCCTGTACCAGTAATTCCGTTCGCAACAGCCCGACCCCTTCAGCGCCACTCTTTACCGACTCTGCCGCATCCTCCACTGAAGCGATATTAGCAAAAACCTCGATCCGTTTTCCATCCGTTGTCAGCGCAGCTAACGAAGACTCTTTCTGTAAGGCACCTCTGAAAGCATCAACAGCCTGGCAAACTTTTTTAGCTTCCTGCAGACGATATTCCTCTGGAGCTACTTCTATAAATCCTTCCGTTCCTTCTACAATAACCATCTGCCCGTTGTGTATCTGCCGACACGGATCTCCAACACTTACAACTGCAGGGATTCCCATGGAACGGGCAAGAATTGCCGTATGTGCGGTCGGGCCGCCGGACGCAGTTGCTATCCCTACGACACGATCCCGGGGCAAATCTGCCGTTTGAGAAGGCGTTAAATCTTCAGCAATTACCACAAATTCTCCCGTTTCCGGCCAGGGACAACAAAGTTCTTTTTCTTCCAGATGTGCCAAAGTACGGCGGGCAACATCTCGATAATCCCCCGCTCGCTCCGCAAGCAAAGCATTATCAGAATGGGAAAGCTCTTCAGCCTTTTCTCCACAGACAGTACTCCATGCAAAAGAAGCTGTTTTCCCTGAATCAATCCATTGCCTGGTTTTAGCAATCAGCTCTTCATCATCCATCAAAGCCCGGTGTGCGTCAAAAATTTCTGCTCCTGACAGATTACCGGAAGCACGAAGCTGCTGCGCCAAAACCTCAAGTTGATCTTTCCCGCGCTCTAATGCAGTGGTAAACTTTCTGTGTTCTTCAGAACTATTTGTCGCCTCCTCTGAAATCTCCAACTTCGTGGAAGTGACGACAACAGCAGACGCAACGCCTATTCCCGGGGAAGCCGAAATTCCATGGCTTGACGTCGTAGACGGCAACAATGAAGGCATTCCTTCCGCAACCTGTACCTCGTGTTCCTTTGCCGCACTGGCATCCAATCCTTTTGCCAACGCAGCGGCAATTGCCTCTGCAGCCGCTTCCGCATCCTCACCGTCAGCACGCACAACGACTTCGGCAGCATTACTGATTTCAAGCCCTAATAACCCACCAACACTACGGCAACTTGCAGTATTTCCCTGATATTCGATTGTAATTTTCGATTGGAATTTTCCAGCAAGTTCTGCTAATTTTGCAGCTGGACGCGCGTGGATTCCATTCGGATCGATAATTCGACTCACACGGACAACTTCATTGCTTGCCGGAGAAACAGTTTTCTGCTGATCCCCCAAGTCTGTCATTTGCGGCAGCGCTCCATTCACAAGGGATAAAAGATCACTGGCTCTCTCCGCTTCCAACATCGCAGATAGCCGCGTAGAATCCATACTCAACGCAGCAATCTGTGAATATGCAGTAATTCGAGCTACTTCAGGCAACGCAATAGCAAAAATAACTGTCACTTTTTTTCCGGGTCTCCATTCAATGCCGGTTCGCGAAACCGCCAAAGCAACGCCACCTTGATTACGCAAATATTCTGCATCAGCATTTCCCAGATGCACCACAGCAACAGTGCCAAAAAGACAAGGCAGCTCCCTGTCGTTTGCATTCAATGCCGCAATACCACCGGCATGCATACATTTATTGGTGACCAGGAGTTCCCCAAGGTACTGAATGACGGCATCCGCAGTCTCTGGCGAAACGAAAGAAATCAACTGTTCATTGGCAACCAACATTGCAAGCTCCTTCATTTCGCATCGTCCGCGTCTGCACGGAACAAAACAGATCCTGGTTTTACACGATTCCCCGCCTGAGCTAAAAGCCTGAAATTTTTCACCTGATCGGGATTTGCAATCAGAATCGGCGATATCGTAATTTTCTTTGCAGCAGTAATTTTCTCCCAATTCGCTTGAATCAATGGCGTGCCGGCTTTTACCTGCATCCCTTTACGGGCAAAAATACGGAAGCCCTCCCCTTTGAGTTCCACTGTATCCAAACCGATATGGACCAGAATTTCCGCACCGCTCCGGTGACGGATCACTACAGCATGACCACTGGATGGTAGAGAAATGATTGTTCCACTGATTGGTGCAGTAAAAACATTCCCTTCCGGTTGAATTGCCACCCCGTCCCCGGCAAGGCGTTGGGAAAAGGTAACATCCGGCACATCCTCCAGGGCAACGATTTTTCCTTCAACCGGGGAAAAGACTTCAATGCTGCCAGTATCGCCATCGGTGCCAGTTTCATCTGACGTATCTGCTACCACCGGAGCCGGCGCTGCCACTGCAGCGACCTCCTGTCCGGAAGCAAGCGCACGCATAGCATCAGCTACAAATTCCACTTGTGATCCGACAATGACCTGCAATGCCGTTGCCCCCATTTTTATCACGCCGGAAGCACCCAAACGTTTCAGCTCCGACTCATTGATCTTGCTCATATCAATCACTTGCAGACGGAGTCTGGTTATGCAGTTGTCAATTGCCTTAAGGTTTTCAAATCCGCCAAGGGCTTTCGCATACCCCAGTGCAAGGTCACGATAAGATCCATCTGCAGAAACAGCAGGAACCGGATTCTGTGTGGCATCCTGTTCGTCTTCCCGGCCAGGCGTCTTTAATTTGAACAGTTTGATCGCACCGTAAAAAACGAAGAAATAAAGAAGGAAGAAAAGCGGTCCCAACCATAAAATTGTATATCGGTTTGTCGCTTTTCCCCAGGACAACATCAAGTCGATCATCCCTGCAGAAAAGGTAAATCCGGCTTTATAGTTCAACAGTTCGCATACCGCCATCGATAAGCCAGTGAAAATAGCATGGAAAAGATACAGAAGCGGAGCCAGAAACATGAATAAATATTCCAAAGGCTCAGTAATTCCCGTTAAGAATGCAGTTAACGCCAGGGAGAAAAGCATTCCTCCGATTTCTGGCCGACGTTCTTTCCGTGCAGAAAAATAAATCGCTAACGCAACTGCGGGAAGCCCGAAAATCATAATGGGGAAAAAACCGCTCATGAAAACACCGGCACTCGGATCGCCGGCAAAAAAACGATTTAAGTCCCCCATGACAATCGTTCCTTCCGGAGTAGTAAAGGTCCCGAATTGGAACCAGCAGAGAGTATTTAAAATCTGGTGCAGTCCTACGGAAAGCAGAAGACGGTTGAGTACCCCAAAAACCGCGGCACCAATCGCTCCAGATTCCAGCATCCACTGCCCTAAGTGATTGATTCCCGTCTGAATCGGAGGCCAGATATAAATAAAAAGAAAAGAGAAAACCAATGCACAAAGTGCGGAACAAATCGGAGCACAACGCTTTCCACTGAAAAAAGCAAGATACGGCGGCAATTTTACTTTATGTACGTGGTTGTAAACCACTCCGCCGATAATCCCGGAAACGATTCCGGCCAGAACTCCCATATTGATTTCACTATCCGCCGCCTTTACTGCCGTCGTCAGCGTCAAATAGGCAACGACTCCAGAAAGAGCTGCAGCGCCAGCCGCATCGACAGAAAACCCGATCGCGACACCAATAGCAAACAGTAACGGCAGATGATCAAAAATCGCGCTGCCGGCACTTGCCATAATCGGCCAGTCCAACAAATCCCCCTGCCCCAGCCGCAACATAATTCCGGCAATCGGTAATACAGCAATCGGGAGCATCAGCGAACGTCCCAGACTTTGCAAAAAATTTAAAATTTTACTTCCCACAGACAGTATCCTTCCCCTTAATTGGTTTGCATTCAACAGGAATCAGTATGATCCCGCCCTTTGACATTTTTTACTCCAGATGGAGAAAATTACGAATCCCGGTAAAAATAATTTCTGAAGCCAGTGCCGCCAGAAACAGCCCGGTGAGTTTACTTAAAATCGTTAATCCTTTGCGCTTGACCAAACGTTCAATCGCAGCAGAAAAATAAAGGACGACCCCAATGAAAATGCCGGCGAAAAGGATCCCGATCAGTTCCACAATGCGTACCATCGGTGTTTCAGCACCTGCGCCCATCACTAACAGCGCCCCGATAGTTCCCGGTCCGACGGTACAGGGGATTGCCAACGGAACAACAGATAAATCCCCATCATCGTCGGTATTCATGGAACGGACTCCCCCCGTACCGCGAACCAGTTCAATCCCACTCAGCAACAGCACTAACCCCGCGCCAATCCGAAATGCATCCAGTGTGATTCCCAAATACTCAAAAATGACGTCCCCGAACAGGTAAATAATCGTACAGATAATCAAAATTGCCAGCGTCGTTCTGATTGCAAGCATGTGCCGAGCCTTAATTGTCATCTGGTCAGTTAAAGAAACAAACACAGACAACACAAAAAAAGGCGTCATCAACAAAAACATGTTTACCATGGTACGAATAATCGTTACGGAATTCAATTCTGCCATTTTTACCCTTCTTTCCTGTAAAATTCTTTCCCCCGGCAATACGAAAACAAATCAATCGTATTCTTTTCAGGCCATTCTTTTTTTTATGAAAAGGCAGCCAGACTTTTGCAGTAATCACTGTCTTCCTTTGCCTGCGGCCGAAAAATAGGCATCAATTCCATCCGCAAGAGCCTGAGCGCATCGCTGTGGATGCTCGGGTTCCTGTAGTTTTGCAAAATCGCCATCGTTACTCATGTATAAAGTTTCCACAAGGACTGAGGGACATGGTGCATTGCGCAAAACATAAAACCGGCTGTGCCTGACTCCGCGATCAGCAGAACCAATCTGTTTTACCAGATTTTTTTGCAGCCAATAGCCCAAAACAGCATTATTGGCGTCAAACTGGTTATTGACATACTCTTTTTGCTCAACATCGCCATACACCTGATCCCGCCCGCCGGAGAGAATTGTGACATAGGTCTCTGTTCCATTGGCTTCAGGATTATCTTTACCTGCAGCATTGTTGTGAACACTGACAAACAAATCGCATTTCTTTCCTGCCGCGAGGTCCATTCGCCCCTGTAAGGACAAATCCGTATCTTCCGTACGAGTCATTTCTACTTGATAACCACGTTTTTCCAGCTCCTCGACCAACGTTTGAGCAATAGCGAAATTGAAATCTTTTTCTTTCACGTCTCCCCGCACGGCTCCAGACTCATTCCCGCCATGGCCGGGATCGATTAAAATCAATCCTTTTCCATCATAGCGTTTCAACAATTCCGGGCGAAACAGCGGCAAAAGAAGGCCCTGCCAGTCCCGTACTGAAATGGAAGGCACCGAATCAATGGCAACGATCCCGAAAGTCAGTTGAATTGATGTCCCGCCAACATTCACAAAAGTTCCCTCAACCGGGAAAGTTAACTCCACGCCGTCAACTGTTGTAAAAAACTGTTTCTGTTCAGCAGACCAGGAAACTTTGCTTCCGAACTCCTTATGTAGTAAATCAGCAAAGGGAACCATTGTCCCACAAGCTGGAATATCCTGAGCTTGAGCTTCATAACGTTGAAATTCCTCAGAGTTCCAGATTTCTGCATCGGGCATCTCTCCCTGCAGCTGCCGGATGGCATCCGAGAAACGATTTTCCCCCCAATGACTGACTCCGTGGGTAACAATAAAATCCAACTCTGTTTTCATGGCATTTTCCACAGAATGCTCGTCTGAATCCCCCAATACCGGCAGGCAACAAACCGCACTCAATAAAAAAACATGTTTCCAAGAACCCATATCGCCCCATACTCCTATAAAAACAATTCACAACACTTGAGCAAAAAAAATTACTTCCGCGGCACTATTTTTGAATTATTCATAAAGATCGGACCAAATTTTCTCGCCAACAGCGCCCTCGCCAAGCTCCCTTTTTTATACCCTGATCTTTGAATATATTCTCGCTAAACCACACGGGAATTACTTGACACGTTCTTCTTTTTTTTTCCAGTGAGAAGAGGTGATTTTCTTGAAAAATCTTATCCCCTGCGGTATTTTATCCAACGATTCTTCTTTATTTCAACCGCAGTCGGAACAGGAGTTGCCGCGTATGGATTTCAGCCGCACAGACCTCTACCCGGTATTGGAAATATTATCAGAATTACGCAGCAGACTCTCCAGCGATGGCCTTGCAGTCATTACAGCACCGCCGGGAGCGGGAAAAACTACAATTTTGCCGATAGCCCTGTTGCATGAACCGTGGAATGTTGGGAAAATTATTATCTTAGAGCCACGACGTCTTGCCGCGAAATCTGCGGCGCACCGCATTGCCACCTTATTAAACGAATCCCCGGGACAAACGGTCGGCTATCGCACCCGACTGGAAACCTGTGTCTCCGCCTCAACCCGTATTGAATTTGTTACCGAAGGAATTCTGGTGCGCATGCTTCAGAAAGACCCGGAACTCTCCGGGATCAGTTTGGTCATCTTTGACGAATTTCATGAAAGAAACCTGCAATCCGATCTGGCACTGGCACTGACTCTTGATCTTCGCGCCGGATTGCGCGAAGATCTCCGTGTCGCAATCATGTCAGCAACTCTTGATGTCAAACCATTGGAAACAATGCTCAAAACATCAGCCATCTGTTCCGAAGGCCGTCAATATCCGGTTCGCATTCTGTATCGCCCAACAGATACCACTCGCCCGCTTGAAGAAATTGTTACAGATGTAGTAACCGACGCGCTTTTACGGGAATCAGGAGGAATTCTTGTCTTTCTCCCGGGAGAAAATGCCATTACCCGTTGTGCAGAGCGTTTGCGCTCCCGACTTACCACCGTGGAAAAGGAAGTCGATTTAATTCCTTTGTATGGCCGTCTTTCTCCTCAGGAGCAGGATCGGGCAATTCGTCCAGCCCCTGAAGGCACCAGAAAAATCGTTCTGGCTACGAATATTGCGGAAAGCAGCTTGACGATCGAAGACATCCGAATTGTTGTGGACAGTGGGTTGGAACGAAAATTACGTTGGAATCCGGCAACTCAACTCAGTTGCTTGGAAACAGTTCGCATTTCGCAAGCCTCGGCCGCCCAACGCAGTGGCAGAGCCGGACGAACAGCTCCGGGAGTCTGTTACCGTTTATGGACAGCAACAGCCAACGCAACAATGGTACCGTTTAATCAACCGGAAATTCTTAATGCAGATCTTGTTCCCTTTCTATTGGAGCTTGCGGGCTGGGGAATTTCTGACCTCAGTGTACTCCACTGGTTAACCATGCCGCCGGAAACGCATGTGGCAAATGCCCGTGCGACATTGCAACTGTTAAAACTGCTTGATAGCTCTGGTCATATCACCCCCAAAGGGCGAAAAGCGCTGGACTGGGGACTTCACCCCAGATTGGCCTCGATGATTGTTGAAGGTATCCGGAGGGGATATGGACGGGAAGCCATTGAACTTGCAGCGTTGCTTGAAGAATGCGACCTCCGTCAGGCCGACAGCCCGGATTTATCTCTCCTGGCAACACGTTTTTCTACAGACAAAATTTTCTATCGAGGACGAGAATTAGCAAGAAAATTATCCCGAAAACTCCCCCAAATTCCTGAAATTTCCCCAGTTGGGGATCATACAGGGCTGCTACTCAGCATAGCCTTTCCGGATCGCATTGCTGCAAAACGGCACACTGATGACGGCAGATTCCTCTTGGTGAATGGGCACGGCTGCTCATTTAATAAACCAACCGGTCTGGCACAAAGCCCCTACTTGGTCATTGCCGAACTTGACGACAGTGAAACAAATGGAAAAATCCGTTTTGCAGCTTCCCTCTCTGCCACGCAAATTGAGGAACTTTTTTCCGAAGATATCCGAACCGTCAAACAACTGCAGTGGGAAGATAACTATTCCCGCTTCCATTCCACAGAATGTCGGATGCTCGGGGCAATTACACTATCGCAAAAGCCAATCACTCCGGATACGGACGTGATTCATTCTGCATTGTTGCAAGCAGTGAGGGAACGCGGTATGGAAAAAATTCCCTGGAGCGAGGCAAGTCTTTCCCTCCGACACCGGGTTGCATTCGTCCGCAGCCATCAATCGCAATCGCCGCTTCCCGACCTTTCCGACGAAACATTACTTACCAGCCTGGAAGAATGGCTGGGACCATTTTTACCGTCAAAATTAGGAAAAGGGATATTGGCACACCTTCCCTATGACAATGCAATTCGCTCTTTGTTAAGTTATTCCGATATACAGCTACTGGATAGACTTGCCCCGGAATTTCTGAAAGTTCCATCCGGGTGCCGACACCGAATTGACTATTCTGGAGAAAAAGCGGTTTTAACCGTGAAATTGCAGGAACTGTTTGGGCTGGAAACGACTCCACGCATAATGGACGGGCAAATTTGTGTTCAATTGCATTTGTGTTCTCCAGCAGGCAGACCGGTTCAAATTACTGAAGACCTTGCCGGATTCTGGAGAAACGGGTATTTTCTGGTTCGAAAAGAATTGAGAGGGCGTTATCCCAAACACCCGTGGCCGGATGACCCCCTGCGGGCAGTTCCCACGGCAAAAACTAAGCGATTTATAGAACAACCGACTTGAAAACAATCTGAGAAACAATGATCTCCAGGGACGCAATCAAGAGGGAAAAAATTCGGAAAAATGAACTATTCGGAAAAAACTGTGTCATATAACAAAATAGACAGGCAGACAATCCACGCGAGGCAATAATGAGACAACTTTTCAAACGCATGCTGTTACTCAGTACACTGCTCATTTTCAGCAGTATCTCTCTTAAGGGATACGAAGTACAGCTCCCCGACAACCATACCATTCGCCTGGAACAACAGGCTCACCGGATTCTACCGCTGAACTACCGACTGACCAGCAATGTTATGCCGGACAGCCAAACGTTTGAAGCAATGGAACCATTGACGTTTTCCAGCAATGATGAAACCATTGAAATATCGGGAATCATGACAGCAAAAGTTCTTTTTCTACGTGCCGTTATCACCGGGGAAAAACCATCCGGCGCACTTTCTTTCATGATTGATCCGGGGTGTCGACTTCGGAATTTTATCTTTTTTGCGGTTTCCGCAGACAATGTACTTACCGATGGCAAAATGTGGAGCCAACTCTGGAACAGTACTGCAAAAAGCGAAGTCAGTCAATTATCCGCGGATCGCTGGCAGATAAAATTGTCGATTCCTTTAAATAACCTGCTGTTGTCCACATCTGAATTGAACGGGGCTCTTCTCGGCTTGAACGTTTTGAGAATTACCCCGGAAAAAGCAGTGAAAGTAATGGCGATGTGTGGTTCTGTCTCAAGCTTTCTGCAGCCGACAGAATTTATAACTCTAATCGCCGGGAATCCGCAAACAACGGTATCGGTTCGTGCCCGAAGAACACGTCTGACCATCGCCCACAGCACAGCAACCTCTGTCGTCGTCGACATGCTTTCCGGCGATAACAATGTCAGAACAGAATTACCAATGCAGAATGGAAAAGCTGTTTACCAGCTCAATTTGGAACAATTCAGCAATTACGGGAAACTCATTATCCGCCTTTTTCAGGACAAAGAACTCACTGCCGTTCGCACATATTCTCTGCAAAAATATTTCAATCCGACAGGAAACAAGGTTGGAAAACGCATTTTTGAAAGTGACCAGGCAATTGTCTGGTCACTTCCCGGAGTAGAAAAGCCATTACCTCATAAAGGCATTCCTACTGCTTCAGCCTCTTCAGTCGCCCTTTCCTGTGCCGGGAATGAAAGTGAGGGAGTACATATCATTTTTTCGCCTCGTGATAATGGACTTCAGGGAAAAATCACACTCTCTGATTTTTCTGACGATACGGGACAAATGCTGCCATCGGATGTTTTTAAACTGTTTTCTGTTGAAAATGTTTCTGTCGTCACCCCCAGTGATCACTTCGGTTACACAGCATTGTGGCCGGATCCGTTGGTGCCATCAGATGGAACAATCGATATTTCCGGGGAAAACTCAAAAACGTTCTATCTTCAAGCATCGATCCCGGCGGGGACCCCGGGCGGTCTTTACCATGGAATCTTAACCTATCAAAGCAATCAGGGAGACCAGAGTTTTTCTCTGCCAATAGAAATAACAGTCTTTGACTTTTCCCTGCCTGAATCAACGGCTTTCCCTGCGATTTTTTCCATGACTAACGAAATAGGTGAATTTATGGGGGCCCAAACACCGGAAGATTTTGCCCGATATCGCGAAGCCGCGTTCTCTCTTCTTCGCAATTACCGCATATCTCCAGATAACCCCATGCAAGCGTTATCCCCCAAAGAAGAAAACGGCGCCGTCGACTATTCAACCTGGCAAGCCGCTGCTCAAACTCACTTTAATACCAACCATTTTTCATTCTGGAACCTTGGCAATGGGGTAATGGTTCCGACATTGCCGTTTCATCCCGGCAATTATTCTCCAGAACAGCAGGCTGCACGCCAAACAGCATTTCGTACGTTTCTGCAGTGGGCAACAGAAAACGGTTTCTTTCCATATTGTTATTTCCGGGATTCGATTGAATTCAGCAAGAGCATCGCGCCTGCGCTTGCGAAGTATTACGCGACGGTAAAAGAAGCACTCCCCGGCATAAAAATTATCACAGCCTTTCCCGGGGCGGGAGAGTTTTTTCAGGAAGGAAATCCAGGCGCCTATGCCGTCTATTTGAGCAAATTAACCCCTGAGTTTGTCCAAACTCTGGCGGACAACAATTCAGAACTGTTTTTCCGCCTCGGACCGACGAACCGTTATCCCTGCTTAAGTGACAACATTGACGCCCCTGGCTTGTTAATACGCCTCCGGGCTATTTTGGGAAATCGGTATCATGCCAAAGGAATGCTTGGAACATCATTTGATGCGCTGGGAAAACTACCGGGAGGCTTACTGCGCAATCCCTGGCGTCAAACCATGCCATACGACTTGGATGCAATGCTGCTTTCCAATGGGGACGGTTTGCTTTTTTACCCGGAAAACCGTACACGAGCAACGGTTGCACCGGAAAAATTTGAATTATACCCGTCACTCCGGATGGAATTGCTGCGTGATGGAGCTGAAGATTTTGAATATCTTGCAATCGCAAAAAAACTGCTTGCTTCACCGGAACTGACCGACCACGAAGAATTAAATAACGAGCTTTCTGCCGCTGTTTCCAGTTGGGAAAAAATGATCAGCACGCCAACAAATTTTTCCTGTAATGTTACAACATTTCTCGAAAATCGAGACACTCTGGCAAAAGCTATCGGCCATACCCTTAAGGAGCTTGAAAACAAATGAAAAATTGCTTTATCATTCTGTCAGTGCTGGTATTTTTTATAGTTTTTTCTCCGGTAAACGGGCGGGAATCTATTTATGAACTGGGAAATTCTGACTTGACGATTGCCTTTTCTTCTGACAAAAACGGTGTTCCGGAAATCGTCAGTGCCCGCAAACACTCGCTAATGCAGTTATCCTTTTCTCTGGGACAAACAATCTTTACTCCCGGTCAAGTCGATGATGCTTCCAAATCATTTTTGCCCGCAGCAGAATACAGCCCTCCGGTACCCGTGTCAAATTCAAAAGAATTTTACGAACTTCGACTTCGTGCGACAGCCAAAGGCACTAAGGATGCTCCAGCTGATTACTCTGCCGACCTCGGGATATATGTATCCAGAAATGCGCCTGTTATTCTGATCAACTTACGGCAGTTACGCTCTACCGGCACTCAAGCTGCCCGTGTTGATTTTTTCGATTGGAATTTTCTGCTGTCGCAAGAAAATTATGAAATATCCTTCTCCTCCGACACTGGTGCGTTGCTCCGGAATGACGAATATTTTATACGAGTCTTTCCGTTAAAAGGGAAAGCCTCATTCACCGGAACTGGCGCAAAAAACATTCAAGCCCGCCTCCAACCGCCATGGCGCTTTTACTTGGAACCCCGGGAAACCTGGGATGGCTTCGGCCCATTCCTTTGTATTGTAATTACTCCAGTCTCTAACGAACTGCCACCGTACGAAGAAACATTTCAACAAGCCAGCGATTTTTTAAAATCATTTGAACGTCCGGAGGCTACTCCGACTCTGGAATGACGGTCATTCTGATTGGGGCTGCGGCGTCAACTCAATCCCGGCAATGTAAAGATAACTCATATCGTCATTCCGAATGGGAGCTATAAAGAGATAACACTCGGGTGTCAACGGAATGTTACCAAGTTCATACCAGTGATATTCAGGGCTTCTTACGATTTTTTGAGGGAAATGCCTGCTCTCCTGTTGAGCAGTTTTCATATTGTAGTATCCAAATTCAAAGGCATCCCCATTTACTCCGGGACCTTCGCTGCGGGCGAGAACTCGAGCAAAATATTTTCCTGGAACAAAAGGAGCAAAATCCGCATCAGGATGCAGCTGAATAGACCAGTTATACAGCGTCCCCGGTTCACGAATTGCTTCCCCGTGCACTGCCGCAGGATCCTGAACACGTGTGCCGGAAAGGCCATAGGCAGGAATAAAAATTTTTCCCGTAGAATCACCATCCTCGGCGCGCTTCTCAGGCAGGAATTCCACCTGTTGCGCTGTCGAAACCATTTTTTCCAACTCCGATCGCAATGATATCCACGAACCACTTTCTGAAAAATTTCCCGGATCATTTCGTTCTACAACTGAAAATACCTGGGCGGCCATTTGTTGCAATTGCGGCGCAATTCCATATTGTCGTTGCAGCCGATCAGCTCGAAGAAAAGCAGCCAACCGTACTGGAGCAACAGCCAATCGAACGCGTTCCAATTGTACCGGATTCTCTGCTTTGACCGCAGCTTTTTCAGCGCGTTCGGCCATTTCCAGCCACCGCCATAAATCGCCTGTTGCCAAATACGACCGGGGCATGGCAAAACAATGCAGAAAAGGCTTACGTTCCTGAATCGTCTGTTCACGATCTTGCCAGTATTCCAACAGAATATTCCCGGCAGCATCTCCATAATAGGCGGTCATAAACTCCGCGATGAGCCGATTCGCATCCAGGTCGGGATTCCACAGCAAGTGACTGATTACCCACGCACGAAGAATTGCAAAATCTGCTGCAATTCCATTATTCCACGCCCCCTGCTCCACAACAGATTTTGCACCATAATTCCGAAACATCCGTAAATCTCCGGCAACATTGGTAAAATTCGGAAATGGCGCGAATTGATTGGAAAAATTTGCTACATAATTCCAGATAGTCAACCGTGGAGCAACCTTCCCCCATCCTTGAATTTCTTTCTGGAAAAGTTCATTTCCTTCAGAATCTAACGGTTTAGAAAAATCGCAGCCAATGGAACAAAGTCGCACAGTAACATTCTCACGTGCCGTCACCTGTTGCGGAGGACGCGTCGTATACTGATATGCAAACGTTTCCACTTCGATCTCGGGAAACTCACGCTCAACAGCCTCTGCAACACCATTGACAAACCGCAACAGCGTTCCCCCGGGACCGCCATACGCAGCATCACTTGCCAGACAGTCATTACATTGACAAACAAACATATTGTCGTTCTGGCTGATGGAAATCCGCTTTGCATCTGGAGTCTGCCGCAACTGTTTCAGGACTTCCTTAATAAAAGCTTGCTTCATCTCTTGATTTGTCAAACACAATTGTCCAGTCAGTTGCCCCCCTACCCGCTTTCCATCACGCAAACTGAAAAATTCAGGATGTGTTTCCAGCCACGTTGCCGCCGGTAAAATCCGATCAAAAGAATGAATTTCAATAGCATAAGGAGAAGTAAACCCCCAAGCAGCATCCCCTTTATACAAAAAACCATTGTTCCGCATCCTCGCAGCAAAGCGGTGATGCCGAGCCATATCGAGATACAAAGCAGTTCTTTCTGCAAAAGGTGAATCATAAGTCAATGGAGCAACGCTCCATAAATCAGGTTCTGGTTGAATTTCAGGGAACTCCACTTCGGTTGCGCTGAAAAGATTTACCGTTAAAATCTTCTCGGCGAACTCATATACGACGTATAAAACCCCTCCTGTGGCATCTCCTTCCATCACAAGCCCGTCAGATACAGCCCTCCATCCGATATGCCCGCCGGATCCGCCAGTTCCTGGAACACACCTGAAAAAATAATTCTTTTCCGTTTGAGGGATAGTGGTAATTTCCGGAGTTACGCCAAAGGCTCTGGCATGAAAATACTGCAATTCCCGTGCAGCATTCTTTTCCAGCTCCGAAGCCTCCGGAGAAATAACAATTGTCCAATCGGATTTGTCTTTCGGTAAAACCGGATCGTTCAATTCACTTTCGCCCTGCAACACGCGAAGAGTTGGCGTAATGAGTTCCTGATCCATTGTCTCCGGAAACCCTGTTATCGCAGAAACTGTATTCCGAAATGCAATCAAATCCAGATAGTGCACCTTTTCTTTATCAACAAACGTTTTCCACGCTCCCGCGTCGCCCTCCGCGTTTTTTGTCCGGTCAATCCAGAGCACCCTTATCGCAGGAAATTCGCCTTGCCACAGGGCAATCAGTTTCAGCAAGGTATCTGCCTCATTTTCTTCAGGAGCTTCATCCAGAAATATACTGATCACTGCACCATTTTTTTCCAAGCAGGCCCTCCATTCCTCAAACTTCAGATGCAGTTTTTCCATTGATCCATCATATTCAACGGCAAGCAACGAAACAAAATCATCCGCCGTCCTTTTTTTATCACATGGCAAAGTCCGCACAAAAGCTCCTTCTGGAGGATTTTCTGCGGCACATACCGGCGGAACAAGAAAAAACGATATATATAACAGGAAATAAAAAAAGATTCTCCGCCCTCTTCCGCCTCCCGTCAGCAATTCCTGGTTCATCTTCTACCTTCTCTCTTTGTATTTCGCATTAAAAATTCTTTCTGAATATCTTGCCTCACATTATCCTGCCCGGAAGGCTCTTATTTTCGCGGCAATTACAGTACACGAGACATTCCCTATTTCAAGTTCTGTTTTTCCACCTCCTGTTTTGCCGGATACATCATAAAGGATAACTGCAGGATACTTCCACATTTTTTTTAATCTTTATTTGGAAAAAATCCTCCACGAATGCTACCGTATAAAACATTATGCCGCGGCTAAACAATACTCCAAACGCTCTGCGGCAAAGCGAAAGAAGGTTTTATCTATGCAAAAAGGAACCCAATATTTTCTGGGCGCTGTTATTTCCGTGGCAACACTGATTGCAGCCAATGCCGCCACACTAACCGATCATTCTGAACACCCTGCTTTTTTTTCGGCACGCCTGCTTCGGGCTCGTGCGCTCAAACAACAAACTCAGCCGGATAACGTTCAATTTAAAAATCAGAAAACAGGCCAGCTGTTGTCCTCCACGTTGGTCAATTTGATTGAAAACCGGGATGAATTTGATTATTTGATAACTGACCATTCTGATGTCGATTCGATTGTCCCGCTAAATGCAAACGATCTTCTGGAACTCTACGAAATACAAGAATTGCAATTCAATCCCTGTGATTTTTCCACCGGCATTGATTTCGAATCTGCAGCAACAGGAGTTAATTTCGTCGGGAATTATGGTGGAACAGCTGAGGTGATTGCTGACCGCCCCATTTCTGGAAAATATTCCTTGCGTCTTCACTGGAACGATCACGACGGTGCGATTTCCCTGCTTCCCGGGGAACGGGATTGGCGCAACTACGACGAATTACGTTTTACGTTACATAACCCGATGCCGACAGTTCTGGGGAAACGTACCAGAATGCTTTTTTTCTTTGATGGGAAAAAAGTCTTCAGTCCATCCCATCTTGATACCATTCCCGGGGGGGCGTTAATCCTGGATGAAGAAAGTAGTAAAACATTTCATCTGGATTTATCCAAGATGCGTCAAAATGTTCCGGATGTTGACTGGAGCAATATCACCGCGATGCAGTTTTTCTGGAGTCCTACGGTCTGCGGCGAAACAATTCTCTACCTGGATGACCTCAAACTTCTGACACGGGAACAGTTAGACGAAGAAATTGATGGAAAATACCGCAGAGAGCTTGATGAACTCCAGGCATCTATTGCTGCACACGCTTCTAATGATCAGGAAGTTCAAACCCGTTACGCAAAACTGGAAGAAGGATTTGCGGCTGGACAACGGACGGAATTGGATGCGGCGATCACAGATTGTCGGGAATACCTTCTGACCGCGCAACTGAACGCAACTGCAACTGCAGACCAAAATTTCACGATAGTCGCTGCCGACGTTGCCGATAAAATTATGCGCGACACGGCTTTCCCTTATCAGACAGATACTTTTTCCCTGGCAGCGGCGGGCAATGAACGGGAAAGTTTTCAACTGGTTCTCGTTCCACGCATTCCGTTAAAAAATGTTACGGTCTCAGCATCTGACTTAACCACAGAAGATGGCAGTACTTTATCGGCCCAAAACATCAGGATCAATCCGGTTGGCTATATTGAAGTAACCAATGCGTTTTATTATCCGGAATCTCGTACCGGTTATTGGCCGGATGTATTGCTGGACAATCAAGCTTTTGATCTTCCTGTCAAAGTCCAACCATATGTGATTACCGTTGCTGTCCCTGCCCGGCAGCAACCGGGCATATACAGAGGCAACATTCATGTGGCAGCGGAAGGGGAAATGGCACAAGACTTTCCCTATACCCTTGAAGTATATCCTTTTTCTCTACCGCAAAAAGGATCATTGAAGACCTTTTTCTCCTGCTCCTATGCGCCTCATGATCGGGCGATTCGCCATAAGGTATTTGATCAGTATTTTTACTATCGTTTAAATCCGGTCAGCATGTACAATCGAATTCAACGGGACACTGCCACGGCCCCGGGAACCGTTCCAGCGATAGAAGATCTTGATTACTGCCTTGAACGGGGATTGAATCTTTATTCCATGGGACATTTGCTTGACCTTGCTGCCGAAGACCCGAATACATTCAACGATGAATACATCTCTGCTTCGTTGAAATGGTTGGGCTATGTGCAGGAAGAATTGAAAAAGCGGAAGTGTGAAGACATCGGCATGACGATCGGTTTTGACGAAATCATGCATTTATCGCCGGAAATCCGTGATCCTCGTCTTCGGGAAGCGGAAAAAATTCTTTCTGCAATAAAAAAATCTTATCCAGATATTGCTAACGGAAATATTGGAAGAGTGATGACGATTTCTCCGCAACTCATGGATTGGTGGTATACAGAACCGGTACCGGTTGAAGAATATGAGCACATTCAAAAAGCGGGAGGGCATATTGGCCTTTACTGGGCATACCAGAATCCCTCGTTCATGCTTGATCTTCCCGGCATTGCTCCACGAATAATATCCTGGATGGCCTACAAGCAGAAAGCCGAAGCAATCGGGTACTATTCAACATTTCGTCCGCATGAATTCAATAAAAAGTTGACGCAGCATCAATTTGGGCCGGAACCTTGCAATGAAGAATGTATTTCGGCACCGACGCCACACAAATTGGATATTACTGCAGATGAGCTTCTGATTGAACGCTCAATCCGTTTTGCCCGCAATGGAGATGGGCAATTATTTTATCCAGCGGATG
Source organism: uncultured Lentisphaeria bacterium (assembly GCA_937960425.1). Taxonomy (GTDB): domain Bacteria; phylum Verrucomicrobiota; class Lentisphaeria; order Victivallales; family Victivallaceae; genus UMGS1518. The sequence continues at coordinate 126 of CALGPR010000365.1, read as the reverse complement.
ATGGTAGTCTTCTTGCTTCATTCCGTCTGATTAATTTACGGGATGGGATTGAAGATTATGAATATATGAAAATGCTGGAAGCATACGATCCTGATCACCCTTTACTGAAAATTCCCGATGATATCG
>CALGPR010000364.1 GCA_937960425.1 uncultured Lentisphaeria bacterium | reverse complement strand
TGCCGAAAACTGGCATCCCCACAGGGATTCGAACCCTGGTTGCCGGGATGAAAACCCGGTGTCCTAGGCCTCTAGACGATAGGGACGTCAAAGATTGTGCCTTTACTATACACGAATAGCTGATTTTGTCAAATCGTTTCCCTCGGAAAACTCATTTTTTATTGTCTGGACACTACATAAAGAATAGAATAAACCGGTCGTTCTTTTTTTACATTTGCATCAACGGATTCAGAAGGAACATTTACGGGAGCGTCTTCACCGCGAATGTACATGGTGCTGGAACCGCCGCCATCAAGATTAATTGCCTCGCTGGCATCTAATTTCTTCATCACATTTGCCAATTCCAGACAAGTCATTCCTTCCGGCACCCGATCTGCAGAGTTCACTGCGTGTCCCTTATCCACTACCAACAATAAAATCTGCTGGCTTGAGGTAATCCCAAAAGCTGTACGCGCATGGCGCGAAGCCACATGCGAAAAATCGCCCATGCGGCGGGAAACTTTGCCATCCAGCAATAAGATCGGATATGACCAGAAAACATTCCGGTAACGATCAACTTGCAATTCTTCTGGAGTCCAGATCCCATAAAAACTTGGAGGGTCAATATAAAGATAACCGCAGTCTGCAACCTCATTTACTGGATTCGCATTAACAATTGTCGAATTTGCCTTAAAAAAACCGGATGGGGTTACTGGTGTCGTATAATTGAAGTATCCGCCATTGACTGCGGCAATAGCGTCATATTGTTTTGCCAGGCTACTGACCGGATGGCGCTCTCCTTTGATGTATCCCAGACATACTTCAGCTTTATCCGTGTCGATTGTTAATAAAGAAAGCGCCTGCACTGTGCCGTTTAAATCTGAAAATTCTCCCTGACAGAAATAAACGCCTTCACTTAACTCTTTCTCCTGAAAAGTTCCCTCTTTTATCGTACCAAGCTCCTGAAACTTCTGCCCATATCCGGACGTGCAGCCCACCAAAGCAAACACCGATAAAGAAGATACAGTAATATAAATTGCCAAACGACCGTATTTCAAAAAATTTTCCGACATGATAATTTTCTCCTTTTCTGTACTGAAGTATATCCTCATAGAAATAAAACTCCCGAGAGCTGTGGAAACACTTTTTCTAAGGAATCACTTTTTCCCTTGAATTTCTACAGAGTGCCATGCCTTCTTCTACGAAATGATCCTCTTTTTACCGAATTATCAGGAAAACAACGCTAAAACCTGATTTCGGAAAATCACCATCAAAGCTCCCAGAAAAATCAGTACCTGAATCATCCACTCAAATGAACGCTGCGGCAATTTGCGAACCAATACTACCCCTAACCATGCACCAAGTAAAATCAACGGCAACATCGCCAAATCCGCTCGAACTGCAGGCAGAGTAATCCGGCCTTCCCAAATAAAAATCGGCAGCTTCAAATAATTCAGAATTAAAAAGTACCATGCGCAACTTCCCATATATCGTTCTTTAGGAAGCCGCATTGCCAACAAATAAATCGCCATTACCGGGCCTGCCGCATTTGCTACCAGAGTAGTGAACCCAGCCAACATCCCAAATGCAGCTGAAAATGCCCAATGTCTGGGAATCGTCTCGATATTTTTGAGATAAAGGCTTTTCAGTACTGAAATCACCCCCATTAAAAGAATAATCCAGCCGATTAACAACCGCAACGTCTCACTGTCAACGACTTCGAGAGTCAGTGTTCCTAAACCAATCCCGACGAGAGCCCAAGGGACAAGACGCAGGACAATCCACCAGTCTGCGTGGTGCCGATAGTAACTCACCGCAAAAAGGTCCGCTGCACACAGTAGCATCAACTGCAATCCAGTTGAAAGTTTTGTCTCGAACATCAATGCCAACAGCACAACCGGCACTGCCCCCAATCCCGGCATTCCTGTTTTATTGATACCGATTAAAACCGCGCCGATCATTAAGGCAACCACCTGCCACAGCGACATTCCGTCAAAAAAGAAACTTCCCATTCTCTGTCTAACCCCAGTCCGTTAAAGGCGGAAAATTGTACCAATTTTTCTACCGAGGATAATGCCGCCAGCGGCAAGGGTTGCGGCAAGGAATGCCATTGCCCAAACACCAAAAGCACAGGCAATCAATGGGCCTTCACCCAAAATCTGAGACAAATCAAAAATTGCTTTGGTAATCGGATAAAATTCTGCTTTTTGTGCCAGAATCAGAGAGTCAGACACCTCCAGCATGGAGAAACTGAATGCGAAGAGAGCGCCGACCAGTAAATTGGCAGCAATCAGAGGAACTGTAATCCTGCGCAATACAATCCAAGCCCCTGCGCCGAGATTTCTTGCAGCAAATTCCAACTCCTCGGGAGTCTGTTCCAACCCAGCGGAAATTGCGCGTACCACATATGGCAGACGCCGAACAGCATATGATAACGCCAAAAGCCATACCGGATTTCCAATCGGATCAAAAATCATCTTTGCCCAATGGTATTTCACCCCCATCCCCATAAAACCAAAAGCAATCACAATCCCGGGAACCGCCAGCGGCAACATCGCCAGCAGATCCAGAGCGATCCCTCCTTTAAGCTTCCATCGCACCGTCAAGAGAGAAGTAAGCAACCCTGCAGCAATGGCAAAAAACATTGCCAGAATTGAATATTTCAAGCTATTGACAATACTGGGAACCACCATTTTATTGGAAAGAGCGTTTTCAAAATTTACCAAAGTAAACCCTTCCGGGAAAATTGTTCCGAACCAGTCGCGACTGAATGCAGTCAACACCAAGGCAATATGAGGCAGCACGGCGATAACTGTTACAATACCGAATACAGCGAGAGGGAAAAATCGAGACCATCCCATCAACGGCGCTACAGTACTGCCGCTCATCCCTTTGGCTGGAGTTACGGCGTTACCTCGACCGAGAGCACAACGGCCAGCAAGATAAAGCAATGCTGCAACAACAAGCATGACCAGCACTAACGTGTACGGCATAGGATTGGTTTCCAGCTCTGAAATTCCATTAAAAACCTGTACCGCGGTAATGCGGTTAAATCCGAACATCAAGGGAGTCCCCAATTCGGTAAAGCT
>CALGPR010000363.1 GCA_937960425.1 uncultured Lentisphaeria bacterium | reverse complement strand
CATACTTCTCTTTAAATTTTGTTAGAGCCGCATCTGAAGTATCGGCTCCGGCAACCAATCGAGAACCTTCGCCAGGTTTATGGGCAAACGCAGCAAGACCGCCACGGCCTCCAACTCCAATTAAACCAATCCGTAAATCATCCATTTTATTTTTTACTCCAGTCAGATTCAGATTTCCATTTTTTTAAAATTGACAAAGTTACTGAGTCGAAGAATATTCTCTTATTTTTTTACGGCAAAAACAATGTAGAACTAACTGTTTTACACGTGTTTTTCCATATTTCCATGTTTAGTTTTAAGTTAATAAGCCCTCAACATGATACTCAATATAATGCTGCTATTTCCAAATATCCAATCTTTACTTTTTAAAAAATCTGATTTCCCCAACCATACGGCCATAATACATACCAAAAAGATACCAACCGCTTCCAGAAAAGGGTTCCATAACTTTTTCACTTAAATACAATCGGCAACAACGTCGCACTGATCTGGAACAAACTCCGTCTTTATGCCAGAGTAAAGGTAACCTTTCATAATCCTCAGGAATTTTTTCCAGCGGCGGCAGAGATTTCAATGGGACGTTTGCCATAAGAGCAGCAAACTGTAACCAGTTATTGGAAATTCCGAATTTTTCCATCAGTTCAAAACGTTTCTCCAAGGGCAATTGGCCAATTTGGAATGCGTCATAAGCGGAGCGGGTAAAGCAGAAAAAAGATTCCAGAAACATTTCGTCACATTGAGTTGCATGCTGAAACACTGCGTGTAAACGAGGGTGGTTGAAATATCCATCAAGTACCCGGCTCCAATGAGCAGCTTCCAACAACTCTGTACAAGACATTACATCGCTTGCTAAAACAGTAAACGGAGGGTTGGGTTCAACAATAAACTCGGGTGGCAGAGCCATAGCCAACGGAGTTCCCGGCAATATTTTGAGTAACTCCAATTGAATTTCATTCGGATTAATGGTAAGCAGTTTACGGATATCCTGCAACAGCATTTCGCGGGTCACTCCCGGCAATCCGGCAATTAAGTCAGTATGTACTTCAAAAAGCTTACAGTCAATAAGTTGACAAATCCCCTCATACATCTGCCGAGAAGCTGCGGCACGTTTCAGGCGATGCAACACGTCCGGATTGAAGGTCTGAATGCCACACTCCAGATGGAGTTGCCCGGGATTCGCATGATGAAACTCTGCAACAACCTCTGGTGTCATCCGTCCGGGATCAATTTCCAAATGAAAACGGACCTCAGGAAATTCCTCTCGGAAAAGCTGTAAAAGAGTGATACAACGTTCAGGGGGTTGGTTGAACGTCCGATCTAACACTCGGATTTCCCGGAAACCATGCCGATACAGCGCCTGCAAATCGGATCGGACACGTTCATATGAAAAAAAACGAACACCTCCGGATACTGTACGGGCACTGGTACAAAAACAGCAATTAGATTCACATCCGCGTGCCGTTTCCAACTGATAAAAAACCTTATCGTGCGGCAGATATTCTTCCCGATATGGAGATGGCACAAACTCATCAAGCACCTTTGCATTAATACGTGCAAGTCCATTATCGATGTACCGTACTTCTCCCGCTTGATGAATCATCGTACATCCGCCCGGAACAGCTTCCCAATTTTTGTCCAGAATTGTTTCCAGTGAATTTTCTTCCCCGCGGACAACAAGTTTAATTTCAGGATGTTTTTCAAGAAATTGCCGATTATCGCCCAGATAATTCGGCCCTCCGAGCACAATTGGAATTTCTGGATGGTGATGATGAAATAATTGAAGCACCTCAAGCAATCGTTCCTGATTGAATAAATATCCTGACGCTAATACCAGATCCGGTTTTGTTGC